>NZ_JBHFNU010000011.1:0-73119 GCF_041929145.1 Aerosakkonema sp. BLCC-F183
GGCACGGGCGATAACTTCAGAACTTTCAACCAATAATTAATTCTCCCTGCCGTAACCCACCACCACTTATATTATTGTAGAGTAGGTTAGGCACGGGCGATAACTTCAGAACTTTCAACCAATAATTAATTCTCCCTGCCGTAACCCACCACCACTTATATTATTGTAGAGTAGGTTAGGCACGGGCGATAACTTCAGAACTTTCAACCAATAATTAACTCTCCGTGCCGTAACCCACCACCACTTATATTATTATTAAGATATGAGAAAATATCAAAATCAATTAATCCTGGTTTTTGCCTTATGTATGCTGGGTAACTCTTGGATAGCTGCTGCCAATTCTTCAGATACAAACACTTGCAATCTTGAAGAATTATCGGTAGAATATAGAAACCTACGAACAATCCCCGGACACTTTGGCGGCGGCAGTTGGAGCGATGATGCAGATAGATGGAATGGCCGCAAACAGCAGGTAATGAATCTGCTTGGTGATTGTTTAGGAACGGGGAGATATAGCAAATCTGAGATTATTCAGTGGATGGGAAATCCCGATCGCATTGCTGTCAAGGGTGATTACTATTTTGCTGCGATCGAACACGATCGCAGAAATAAACCAAGCGGAGATTACCAATATTTGATTTATTTTTGGCGAGGCGGACACGATTTTCTTTATTTTACTTTTCGAGGAGAAACTATCATTGATTCTGGTTGGTGGATGGCGGGGGAGTAATACACGCGCTGGGGACTCAAGTCCCCAGCTAATAGCGAAAGTCCACTAAAGTGGACTGAAGAATTTAATATTCCAGTCGGTTTTAACCGACTTTCGCTATTAGCCAGGGGTTTGAACCCCTGGCGGGTCATGCGGGATGCCAGAAAATTCGATCGCACTCCCACCTCTGTTATCCTTAATCATCCTTTCTTTCTGCAATCAAAGCTTGTACCAAATGCCAAAGTAAGAAACAAAAACCCACAGATAAACCTGAAATTGGATCGAACCATCCTATAATATTAACAATTCCAAATTCCCCCACCTGCGAACCAACCAAAATCAGCTTTTGTTTTGTAAATTTGGTTTTTGGCTGAATTTCAATACTTTGATGCTGCGAATAACTGACAAAAGCCAACAAAATGAAAAGCTGAATTTCTGGACTTTGAGAAAGAATCGCTTTTAATAATTGGGTACTCATTTTTGGATTTCTGAACTCATAACCTACAAATAACTCGATGTCTGGGGTATCCTCCAGAGCAAAACAGCGCAGGAACAGTGCAGATCGATCTGCACCATTCTGCACTATAATTTTTCTTAAGCTACCGATTATGATGTAGGGGCGAAGCATTCGGGCGACAATCTTTGTGGCTAATCGACAATTTATAAATCCGAATGCTTCGCCCTGCCGAGGTCTAAATAAACATACACACTATGCTGCTTTTGTCAATAGTGATTATTAGACTGGCGTTCTAGTCGTAACCTACCCATCTCTCACCGATGAGTAAAACTCCCAAATCCCGTAGCATTGCAGCGACTTCAGAAGGACTGGTAAAAGTTCGCCAAAGAATGGCTGAACTAGAAAAACCTGAAGAACCGGAAAAAAAGGGTTGGACTTACGAAGACTTAGCGAAAAGATCGGGTGCTAGTATTGATACAGTTAAGCGATTTTTTAAAGGAACGCCAATAGATAAAAAGTCTATTTTTTGGATTGTTCAAGCCTTAAACTTAGACATAGCCGAAATAGTAGATCCAAAAGACTTAAACCCACCCACACCAACAACCACACCAACAGAAATAAACTGGCGCGAAATCTGCAACCAAGTATTAGCAACCCAACACCTACGCCGCCAAGCAACAGCACAACAATATGAATTAAAAATTTACGTACCCTTGGGATTAATGGAACGTCCCAAAACACCAAACCCCAGAAGAAACGCCACAGGGGAAGAATCGCCACCGCAGAAAGAACCAGAACTGCAAATCGTCCAAACTTATAAAGATGATGCTTTTTTCCTGAAAGTTATTGCCGAAAATCACACCGAAAAACGCAAGCATATTGCGATAATTGGCGAACCAGGTGCGGGGAAAACGACGCTGTTAGGAGAATTGGCAGAACGTTTGGCGAAAAATTACCCGGATTTTCCCATTTGTATTCGCTTGGCAGATTTACGTTCTAGCACAATTGCCGATTATTTACTCAATAATTGGCTGGCAAAAGCGCTGCAATTTATCGATTTTGAAGCCGAAAATGTCACCCCAGAAATCAGAAAATCATTCAAGCAATTATTCGCAACAGGTAAGGTGTGGTTGCTGTTGGATGGGGTGGATGAAATGGCGGCGACTTCCCCTATCGAGGCGTTGGCGAGAATTCAGGAACAACTGACAGACTGGGTGGGTAAGGCGCGGGTGGTGCTAACTTGTCGATTGAATGTTTGGGATGCGGGGAATATCAATGCCCTGACAAATTTTGATACTTATAAAACATTGGAATTTGAACCCGATGATGTGGATGAGTTTATTCGTCAGTGGTTTGAGGAGGCGAGTCAGGATGAGAAACCATGTTTTATTTATTTTGTTGCCCCTTTATTTTTAAACAAAAATTTATAAATTCTTGAAAACTAAGTAAGTGATCCGAATTTGCCTCAATTCTCGCGCTAAGTTGTTTAAGGTAATATTCTTCTTGTACTTCTCTCGGTCTAGATTTACTGTAAGAAAAATTCTTATTTAATACCTTACTACGCTCATTGAAAATTTCTCTAAGATAACCTTCATGAAACAGAGCTTTTGTTTTATATCCAAAAATATCCTTTGAATTTTCTTCATCTTGCACAAATTCACTTGCTAATTCTTCAGGATTACTTTGGCTGACATCAAAATATTTTATATATTCCTTCAAAACTTCATTATGTTGTGGATGTCTGATAAAAAAATTCCTATTGCCTAAAAACCAAGTTTCAATACAAACTTTCTGCACAATAATTTCTAATTGGCAATTTTCCGGTAATGTTTTAAAAGGTTTATCTTTTAATTCTAACTTAATTTGCTCATCAGCTTCCGCTTTTTTCTCTGCAACTGTAAAACGGTCTGCATCTGTAAATAGTACCAAGTAATTATATTTAGGAAAATCGTTAATTTCTTGGATAGCATTAGCAGCAACTCTGTAGCAACTAGGAACGCCCATATCACTTTCGTAATAATAGTTATTCTGATTTACAGCATCAAAACTATCCACTTCTGTCAAGTCTGGAAGAAGTACAGATAACCACTTCTTATAAACAATCGGTTCTGTCTTCCCTTCAAATACAAAATAGAAGTTCATACTATGATTGTTTTTCGAGAATTTTGGTTAATTGAATAAATGCGTCTTGTTTAGATTTACCCAAATTATAATCTGAGGCATTACAAATTCTAATATGTCCACCCTGTCGAGTCACAATTTTCCAATATTCATACGGAATATTATTGATAATGTAAGGGTGATGACTTGTAGCAATAAATTGTAAGGTCTTATTTTCGTGAATAAGGTCATCAGTCAATATGTCAATACAATTTATCCCTAAACTATTCTCAAATTCATCAATCAATATTACCGAACCTTCATTTGCAAGAAAAATTTCACTAATATGAACAATTGTACGTAACATACCAGAAGACATCCTATCTTCTCTAATCCATTTTGGTACAGCTTTTTCTTTGATAGAAATAACAGGAATATCTTCAGCAATTTTTTTTGGCAGGTCATCTGTTTCAAGAGGTTCAATCTTTATATTTTCCACTTGTGGGAAAACGTCAATAAATCTTGATCTAATTTTATCGAAAATATCTAATTTATTTTCAAAAGTCAGATACAGTTTAGTCCTAATATCTTCATCGCTATTTACTATATTCTCTAAAGTTTTATAGTTGCTTTTGAGAGAATGCAAAGGTTTGTTAGGAATTCTAAGGCGCATACCGTTTCTTGTGTGGTCACGATATTCTATTTTATTTAGGGCATCAAAGGCTTCTTTAATAAGACTTTCTTCTTTTAAAATATATATCATTGATTGATGTGAAGAAAGTTTAGGCATTAGGGTATCTCTGAACTTTATTTCTTCTTTGTTTCGCTCAATTAAAACCTCATTCTTTGAACTCAGTTTTTCAGAAATCAATGAGGATTTTTCTTTTTCATCTTGGTTCTCTTTTTCCGTATCATCTAAACTTAGTTCATTTTTTTCAACAGTATCAAAACTACCTTCCCAAACGAATTCAGTACCATTTACAGTAGAAAATATGACTTTCCATTCAAACCCATTTATAGCTTTTCCTTTTGCAATACTTCTTAAATCGATAATTGCACGTAGGATTTGGGTTTTGCCTACACCTGATACACCTACTAAAAGGGTTAAATTTGATGAAAACTTGATTTCATCAAAATCCCAACCCAAAAAATTATTTTTTATCCGCAATGAAATAATTTTCATAACTTTAAAAATTTTTGTTCAGAGCGCCCAACCTATTTACATTGTTCTAAGTGAATAATATTGGGGATAATCCCAATATTATTCACTTTATTTATTATTTGGCATTTCCAACAATTCCGCTCGCAGATCGCTCACTAAATTGAAGCAAACCCATTAAGCGGGAAATTCCTCATGGTTGCCAAAAAAAATAAATATTATTGATGATTATAAACCTTTAACTAGCATTTTGTCAATACCCAGTTGGCGAGACTCACGCCTGAATCGGTGATAAATACGTCCAAAAACTTTATATATCAGGGATTTTAAGTCAAAGAATTGGGTTATTAAATTTTACATGGAAAAGCACATCCTCTTAAGTTTATCAGTGTTGATGAATTTGCATCGACACACACCAATTCATCGACCCCGAAAACCCCGCCCCAGAAATTTACGACCAGATGCTAAATCAAAATTGTCCAGAGTGGCAGAATGGGTATCCAGAAACAATGCAAAAACTCAAACTTTATTGGAATTACCTGCGCCGCAATAGCGAAAATACCCTGTTTTTCATCTGCTACGATTCCACAGCACTCACACCCACACCCACAGGATTTAGCCTTCCCTTTCTGACAGCTTTGAGCAAATTTGATGGCGCGATTTGTGTTGTGACCTCTCCCCCCAACCCCCTCTCCGCAACGGAGAGGGGGAGTAAGAATAATTCTGCTGATTCTGTGGCGGGGGAACTCAGAGGAATCGAGAGGGGGAGTAAGAATAATTCCGCTGATTCTGTTGCGGGGGAACTGAGAGGAGCGGATAGGGGGAGTAAGAATAATTCCCCTTCCTCCGTTGCGGGGGAAGGGGTTAGGGGATGGGGGTTTTTGCAAACTTTTTCACCGACTCAACCGAATTTAATAGCAGATATTGTCGGTTGGATGAGAGAGAAAATGATGGAAAATTTGTAGGGTTTGTAGGGGCTCAGCATTTGGGCGACAATTTATGTGGCGTAACCAAAATGTTTATGTCCAAATGCTTCGCCCTGTCCTGATGTATTTTGCCCTGTTATAATGTATAGCGCTACGCACTATAGTTAGGACAGTGAGATAATTTCAAAATAGGTAGTAAAGGATGCTGTTTTCAAGAATTGTCCTAACGTATGCGCGTAGCGCTATAAAATAAAAAATGTTTGTTTATATAAATTGTCGCGGGGGGAGGGCGAAGCATTCGGGAATATAAATTGTTGATTACCCGGAAAGATTGTTGCCCGAATGCTTCGCCCCTACAGTTAATTTTTTGGATGATTTATCAATTTTCAACGTTCTGGAAGGTAAAGGAGAAGAACGGGGTTTGCAGCCAGGAGTAATGACGGAACGCCGCGCTACCATTGAAAATTTATTGCGCGTGCGATTTGGTGCTTTGGATGAACAATTATCGCACAAAGGCTGGCCTATATAAACCTGGGCTCCGGCGTTGCATTTGGATAGAAAAATTGTTGCCGCGATCGATCGCGCCCAAATGCTAAGCCCATCCGCGCCGCACTCGCGTTCGCCCCTACACAATACATATTTCGTTATTTTTGTCAATTTATTCTACTGGATTGGCGCTCTAGCATAGCAATATCAACCTCTGGCCTCAAGCGCGTTTTGGTAGATGAGCGCGTGGCAAGCGATCGGCGTCTTTGGACTTTAGTGCAAGCTTTTTCAAGTTAATACGGAATACTTATGTAAAGTTTGATAACTTCAGCAGTTCTTCATATTTCGCTTGTAAAGTTAAATCATGGAAGGAAAACAGTGATTTAACCTATACCAAGATAAATTTCATTAGCCGTCTTTCAAAAGCTTTAGCTAATTCGAGGTCTTTATGTCAGATTGTCCTTGTTGCTCTCACACCATGCTCCGACATATCCGTAGTAACCAAGTATATTGGTTTTGCCGCAACTGCTGGCAAGAAATGCCTAATATTGAACAAAAGCGCAGTAGGTCATTACTTAACTTATCAATTACTTTAGGGATTCGAGAGCCTACTCTTAGCAGCAATTTTAGATATTGCCAATGATACCATTATAACAGTAAATGAATCGCGAAACCTTACTCTTTTTAACATTTAACAATAGGGCAAAAAAAATTGGTTATGCGGCCTCAGAAATGATTAATAAATCCCTAAATATTTTATTTACCGAACGTTTTGCAGTTAATTTCGGTAAAAAAATTACTGATTTAGCGCCAATAGTTTCTTCTTTATTTTTGAGGTAAAGAAGGAGAATATCTTATGAAAATACTACTAATAGAAGACGATCGCACCACGGCAGACATTCTAACAGAAACACTGACAAATTATCATTGGATTGTCAAACTTGCTACTGATGGAGAGACAGGATTACAATTGGCACAGACTCAAGAATATGACTTGATTTTGCTCGATATTGGCTTACCCAAATTGGATGGTATTACTCTGTGTAAGCGACTTCGGAGTGAAGGTTATGAGAATCCCATTTTATTATTAACTGCAAAAGATAGTACAGAAGCTCAAGTTATGGGACTGGACGCCGGAGCCGATGATTATATAATCAAACCGTTTAATATAGAAATATTATTAGCTAGAGTGCGGGCAATTGTACGCAAGGTAAAGACGTTACCAACGATCGTAAATTATGAAAATATTCAATTGAATTCAGCCAATGCTGAGGTAAGTTGTGAAGGGAAAACTTTGCCTCTCACGGCTAAAGAATATTGTTTGTTAGAACTTTTTCTGCTCAATCCCAAACGTATTTATACCCGTCGCGCTATTCTCGATCGCCTGTGGGATTTCGCCGAAGCACCAGGGGAAGAAACGGTTACTACCCATATTAAATGCCTTCGTCAAAAACTTAAAGCTGCTGGCGCAACAGATCCGATCGACACTGTTTATGGGTTAGGATATCGTTTGCGATCGCCCCAAGTAGCCGCTTCACCTTCCCCTAAGACTCAAACGAATTTACCATCTAATTCTGCAACTGAAAAATCTGCTTCCGATCGAAAAGCCCAGGCGGTGACATCAAAAGTATGGAATCAGTTTAAAAGTAAATATGTCGAGCAAATTAAAAATTTGGCAGAACTAATAAATGTCCTCAATTCGGGAAATTTTTCGCCAGAACAGCAGCAAGAAGCAAAAACTTTAGCACATAAATTGGTCGGTTCGATGGGAATGTTTGGATTAATGGAAGCCGCGCAGCAAGCGAAACAAATTGAGCTTTTCTTGACAGCAAATCCCTTGCAAACGAGCCAAATTCAGGAAGCGATCGCATTAGTTGGTTTGTTGCAGCAAACAATTGAACAAGCGCAAACACAAGCACCCCCCAAAGTACAGGCATCCCCACAAAGTCCCCCCACAAGTGCGTTATCCTCGCGAATTTTAATTGTAGACGACGACTTGTTGTTAGCCGATCGCCTGCGAATTGAAGCCCTTGCCTGGAATCTTCAGGTAGAAATTGCTACCGATCTAAAAGTTGCTCGTCAGACGATCGCGCAGAGTCCACCGAATGTTATTTTGTTGGATCTTAGCTTTCCAGGTGCAGAAGATGGGTTGACTTTGATGGAGGAAATTCAGGGGCGAGTACCCAAGATACCTGTGATTATCTTTACAGCACGAGAAGATTTGCGCGATCGCGTAGCCGCCGTTCGATTGGGAGTAAGTGCCTTTGTTCACAAACCCCTGTCAGCCCAGGAAATTCTCAAAACTGTTACTGATGTACTCAAGCAAAAGCCCGATCGAGCTAGAAGCGACAGTGTTTTGATTGTAGATGACGATCCAGGCTTTCTCAAATTGCTCTCGACATTATTATCGTCTTATAGTCTACAGGTAACAACTTCTGCTCATCCCCATGAGTTTTGGCAAGTGTTGACTGCCTGTAAACCTGATGTGCTAATTCTCGATTTAGAAATGCCAGAATTTGATGGCATTGAACTGTGTCAAGTGGTGCGTGCAGACCCACAGTGGCAGCATCTCAAAGTTGTAATTCTGTCAGCGCACACACAAACAGATACGATCGCTAAAGCTTATGCTGCTGGAGCCGATGCCTATATCAGTAAGTCTATACCGGGAACGGAATTGGCCACCCAAATTTTATACCGTCTCCAGCGATGGTGATAAAATCGAGCGTGATGGTAAAAAGGCTTACAACTAAGCTGAAAACTGCAAAACCAGAGAAATCGCTATGAAATCTAGAGCGTATCGCCTGTTACTGCCCTACGTAGTGGCGATCGCCTCTACAGCAATCGCCCTGCTGCTGACACTCTGGTTAGAGCCGTTAATGAGCCGGACGATCGGCGCATTTTTCTACATCGCCGTGATTGTGAGTACCTGGTATGGCGGCATTCGTCCTGGTATTGTAACCGTTGTCTTGTCAGTGCTGGCACTCAACTATTACCTTATTCCTCCACTACGCCAATTCTGGGGAACAAGTTCCGATGATTTGTTGCGATTGGGCATTTTTACTGTAGTTGCTCTAATGATTGCTTTTATTGGCGGAGATTTGCAGGAAAGCAAACGCAAAGTAGAACGACTTAGCCGAAGATTACAGCAAGAGAGTGCCGATCGCCTAAAAACAGCCCTCAATGCCGCCCAAATGGGAATGTGGGATTGGGATATAGTAACCGGGAAAATCACCTGGTCGCCGGAACACGAACAGTTATTTGGTTTAGCACCTGGTAGTTTTGATGGTAGATATGAAACCTTTGATGCTTATCTTTATCCTGAAGATCGCCAAGGATTAGAACAGGCTCTCGATCGATCCTTAAAAAATCACATTCCCTATCAGCATGAGTACCGAGTTGTTTGGGCAGATGGCAGCATTCACTGGATTGAAGGAAGGGGAAAAGGATTTTATAACGAACAGGGGCAACCCGTGCGAATGTCGGGAACGATTATGGCGATCGATGCCAGAAAAGAAGCTGTAGAGAAGTTGCTCGCAACTTCTCTACAGCTGCGACACCAATTTGAGCAACAGCAATTGGTGTTAGATATAACCCAACGCATACGGAATTCCCTCAATTTACAAGAAATCCTGCAAACCACAGTAGATGAAGTGCGGGAATATCTCAAAACCGATCGCGTGACAATTTTCCAATTTTCTCCTACTTGGGGTGGAACGATCGTAGTTGAATCAGTAGCAGATGAATGGATGCCGCTTTTACCGCTCCAAATTTACGACCCTTGCATTGGGGAAGAATATGTCGAACCCTTTAAAAAAGGCTTAGTTACAGCTAAATCAGATATTTATAATGCTGGCATTAGCCCCTGTCATGTTGAATTCCTGACACGATTGCAGGTGAGAGCAAATTTAGTAGTTCCCGTGATGAAGGGCGATCGATTGTGGGGATTACTAGCTGCTCATCACTGTCAAGCGCCTCGCCAGTGGGAAGATGCAGAAATCGAACTTTTGCGGCAATTAGCTGCCCAAGTCAGCATTGCGCTTCAGCAATCCGAACTATTTGAACAAGTACAAACAGAACTGGCAGAACGCAAGCAAGCCGAAGCAGCCTTGCGAGAAAGGGAAGCTCTCCTGCGATTATTTGCCCAGTATGCGCCTGCTGGTATTGCTATGTTTGACAGGGAGATGCGCTATGTAATGACAAGTCAGCGCTGGATAGATGAGTATAACCTTGATTCGGTTGAATCCTCGATCGGTCGATCGCATTACGAAATCTTTCCCGAAATTCCCCAACGATGGCGACAGATTCATCAACGCTGCTTGGCTGGCGCGATCGAGAAATGCGAAGAAGATTTATTCGTGCGGGGAGATGGGACGCAGCAATGGATTTCCTGGGAGATTCACCCCTGGCATACTGCTACAGGTGAAATTGGTGGCATTATTATTTTTTCTGTGGATATTACCAAGCGCAAACAGATAGAAATTGCTCTACAGCAAAGTCAAAACCACATTCAGCAGCAACTAGCTGAAATTGAAACTATCTACCATTCTGCACCAATTGGGTTGAGTGTTTTGGACACCGAACTCCGCTTTGTCCGAATTAATCAACGATTGGCAGAAATAAACGGGCTTCCCATTGAAGCACATATCGATCGCACGGTGCGTGAGATAATACCCCATCTGGCTGATACTGCCGAACAACTATTGCGCTCTATCTTAGAAACGGGGGAACCTGTTCTCAATGTAGAAATTATTGGGGAAACACCAGCGCAACCGGGTGTACAAAGAACCTGGGTAGAGAGTTGGTTGCCATTAAAGGATGGCGAGCGAATTATTGGTATTAATATCGTTTGCGAGGAAATCACCCATCGCAAACAAGCCGAACTAGCCTTACAACAACTAAATGCCGAACTCGAGCAAAGAGTAGCTGAACGAACCGCAGAACTCAGGGAAGTTAACGATCGCTTGCTAGAAACTGTATTAGAGCAACAACATACCCAACTTCTTTTATCCGAAAAAGCACAATTGCTAGATTTAGCCCATGATACAATTATTACTTGCGATCTGAACTGGGTAATTACCTTTTGGAATCAAGGTGCTGAACAAATGTATGGTTGGACGCCAGCCGAAGCCTTGGGAAAAGAAACTCATACTCTTTGGCAAACTCAGTTTCCGCAACCATTAGCAGAGATTAAAGCGGAATTATTCGAGCGGGGCTACTGGGAAGGAGAATTAGTACACAAAACTCGAAATAATCAATCCCTAATCGTAGCTAGTCGTTGGGTAGTGCAGAAAGACTTGATGGGCAGACCGATAAAAATATTAGAAATCAACAATGATATTACTGTTCGCAAACAGGCAGAACTTGCCTTGCAAAAATATAGCTCTGAAGTTGAGGATCTTTACAATAACGCGCCCTGCGGTTATCACTCATTGGATGCTGACGGACTGATAATTCGGATTAACGATACCGAATTGAAATTGTTCGGTTATACTCGTGAAGAGATTATGTATAAAAAGAAATTCACCGATTTAGTTACTCCTGAAAGTAAAGAAGTTTTTTCCCAAAACTTTCCTCGATTTAAGCAACAGGGTTGGATTGAAAATTTAGAGTTTGAAATCATCAATAAAGATGGGATAAACCGCTGGGTGAGTTTAAACGCTACTGCGGTTCGAGATGAAGAGGGAAACTTCCTGATGAGTCGTTCTAGCTTGTTTGATATTACCGATCGCAAACAAATTGAATACGATCGCAACCAAGCAGTATTGGCTTTACGAGAAAGTGAAGAACGCCGCCGCCTAGCACTCGATTTGACTCACATCGGTTTCTGGGATTTGCATATACCAAGTGGGAATATCATCTGGAATGACAATCACTTTGCTTTACTGGGATTGTCACCTAATGAAATTGAGCCAAGTTACGAACTATGGCGCAGTCGCATTCACCCGGACGATCTCGGCTGGGTTGAATCCCAGTTTATGGAATCTATTAAAAATCACACCGATTATGCAGCTGAGTATCGGGTAGTGCATCCCGATGGTTCTGTACATTGGTTGATGGGACGGGCTAGAGCAATCTACGATGAATTGGGACAACCTTTAAGATCGATCGGCGTGCTGTTGGATATTACCGATCGCAAACTTATGGAAGAAGCTTTGCGTCAAAGTGAAGACATATTTCGCTCCCTTAGCGAATTTTCCCCGATCGGCATTTTTCTCTGCGACGTTGCAGGCAAATGTATCTATAGCAATCCCTGCTATCAGAAGATAATCGGTTGCACGAATGAAGAAGTATTGGGAGATGGTTGGAAAGAATTTGTCCATCCCGACGATCGCGAATGGGTGTTTCAATATTGGTCAGATGTAGTAGCCGCAGGTAACGAAGGATTATTTAACGAACTGCGCTACCAACATCGTGAAGGAGGTGTCCGTTACACCCAAGTAAAAACCGCACCAATTAAGTCAAGCGATGGCACAATTATTCTTTTTGTTGGAGTTGTGGAAGATATTACCGAACGACGCAAAGTTGACCAGATCAAAAGAGAATTTATTTCGGTGGTCAGTCACGAACTAAGAACGCCTTTAACGTCAATTCGCGGTTCTCTGGGTTTGGTTGCTGGCGGGGTGTATGATAAGAAGCCGGAAAAAATGAAGCAAATGATCGATATTGCGGCTAGAGAAAGCGAACGTTTGGTGCGCTTAGTCAACGATATTCTCGACTTGCGGCGATTGGAATCGGGACAAGCGAAGTTCAACTTCAAGCGCTGTGCTGCTGCTGACTTAATCCAGCGATCGGCTGATGTGATGCGTTCTCAAGCCGAACAAAACCATATTACTCTGTCGATCGTGCGTTCTGAGATAGAAGTTTGGGCAGATCCAGATGCGATCGTCCAAACACTAACCAATCTTCTCAGTAACGCAATTAAATTCTCCTCTCAAAATTCAAACATTACCATCAGCGCCGAAGCTATTCCCGAACATTTATTAACCCAAAAAGAACTTCCTCCCTCTGCTCTTTTCTCAGTCCAAGACCGAGGTCGCGGCATTCCAGCCGATAAGCTGGAAGCCATCTTCGGACAATTTCAGCAAGTCGATGCCTCAGACGCTCGTGAAAAAGGCGGCACTGGCTTAGGGTTGGCTATTTGCCGTAATATTATTGAAAACCACGGGAGTAAAATTTGGGTAGAAAGTACCTTAAACGAAGGTAGCACTTTTTATTTCACTCTTCCTTTCGCAAATGTGGAAAAAATCTAAAATCTAAAATCTAAAATCAAATGACCAAAAGAGTTCTAGTTGTTGACGATGAAGCAGATATTCGAGCAGTAATCCAAGGATGCTTGGAAGATATTGCCGGATGGGAAGTTTTGACAGCCACCTCCGGCGAACAAGGATTGCAAATCGCTGTCAAAGAACAACTAGATGGCATTTTGATGGATGTGTCAATGCCAGGAATGGGAGGGCTGGAAGCATTGCAAAAACTTCAGGAAAATGCTATCACCCAAACAATTCCTGTGGCACTGCTGACGGCTAAAGCCCTTGCAGAGGAGCAAGAAGAATTTGCCAGTCTTGGTATTGTTGGGCTAATTGTGAAACCCTTTGACCCGATGACGTTAGTAGAGCAGGTTGCCAGCGTGTTTGGTTGGGAATCTTAAATCTTTCTAACTTCAGCAGTTCTTCATAATTCAGTTTTAAGTTAGAGACAAAATGGCTCTAATAGAATAATCAATTGTCAAGATTGAGCAGCAATTTCCGACAAAGCTTTCTCGGAAATGTAAAAAATCTATTAGATATACCCAAAGGCAGAAGACAAAGGGCAGAAGAGAATGCAAAAAATACTGGTTTCACCGATTAAGAGCTTTCCAATCACTTTGACTTTCGTTACAGAAGTAAAAATAAATACATTTATTTAAGTACAAGTTTGGAGAAAGTATGATAGCGGGTTCAACAGATGAAATTAAAACCAAAAACAATAATGGGTGTGAAATATTCCAAATTATGTCAATGTTTCAGGATGGGATTGTATCGATGAGTACAAAGCGAGTTTTGGTGATTGACGACGAACCCGATGTGCGGGCAATTGTCCAGGGATGTTTGGAGGACATTGCTGGATGGGATGTCGTTACAGCAGGATCGGGTCAAGAAGGGTTGGTGAAAGTAGTTACAGATAAGCCCGATGCGATCGTTCTGGATGTAATGATGCCGGGAATGGATGGGATCACCTTCTTGAAAGAGTTGCGAACTCAGCCAGAGGGTCAATCTATTCCAACTGTTCTTTTGACTGCAAAAGTAGGTCTCTCTGAGCCTGAAATTTTATCAAAACTGAACATAGAAGGAGTTGTTTCTAAACCCTTCGATCCCTTTATGTTAACCGAACAAATAGCAGATTTACTCGGCTGGGAAATAGAATCATAAGTATCTCAACTAGATGGTGGTAATCGATACCAATACTCGATTTCGTCCCATTGCTTTCGCTTGGTATAGGACGGCATCGGCGGCTCGATAAAGTTCTTGCAAGTTAGCACCATCCTGAGAATACTCAACCACTCCTGCACTGAAAGTCACCTGAAATGTCTGATTATTATCATCAGTAAACTTCTGCTCGCACCAGGTTTTCAGAAAGTCATTCAGCCGCTTTGCACCCAAATCTCGCTTCATACCATATATACCTAAAACAAATTCCTCGCCGCCCCAACGAGCTACTATATCCTCAGACCGAAAGAACTGCTTTAAGTTTTTTCCCAACAGGGAAAGAACTCTATCTCCTACCTGATGACCGTATCGATCGTTAACGTGCTTGAAGTGGTCTAAGTCCAGAATCATAAAACACAATGGCTGATTTTGGCGCTTTGCGATATTTAGCAATCGCTCTAGCTCCTGGATGGATTTGCGCCGCGTAGCAGTGCCAGTTAGTTCATCAATTTCTGCAAATCTGTGTAGGATTCGGGTTCGTTCCAGCCGATTGAGGATACGGGCAATTAGTTCGGGCCCGATAATCGGTTTCTGTACGTAGTCATCTGCACCTACAGCAAACACCTGATGTACGATCGCGGCATCATTATGGCCTGAGAGAAATAACACGGGCAACTCACTCCAGCGTGGGTCGCTGCGAACAACCTGGCAGAGTTCAATGCCGCTAAAATCAGGCATCTCTATATCTAAAATCAACAAGTCAGGCGCACTGGCTTGGAGTGTCTGCCAGAATTGCTTGGGGTCTGTCAAAGTTCTAACGTGAAAACCCCACGGTTCCAGCAGATTGGACAAAGCTGCTAGTACCTGGAGATCGTCATCTACAATTAGGATTTTGGCTTCCGCTTTCTGGGTGCGGTGGAGTTCCTGAGTAATTGCTTTGACAATTTCTTCTGGGGTAATGGGTTTTTCTAAAAAAACATTTCCGCCCAGACGCGCTACTTCCACTCGATCGCTTAACTGATTGCGTGCTGTAAGTACTAACACTGGTATGCTGGGACTTCGTTGCGCCAGTTCCGCTAGTAGAGTCAACCCGTTCTCTGCGCTGTCGGTAAAGGTGAGGTCTAGGACAATAACATCAGGTGGATAGTGCGAGATCGATTTTCTGGCAGCAATTGGATCTGTTGCCACTTCTACCTGAAAACCCCAAATTATCGCTTCCCTTGTGACCTCTTCGGTCAACACTACATCATCATCAACTAGCAACAACCGACCCGACCCCATCTTTAAATCGGGAGTCGTCGCCGTTGTAGATGGCTTATCTTCCACAACTTGCTTGAGATGCACCACCAATTCTTCCAGTTGCCACGCCTCATTTTCACCCAAAGACTCTAAGCTCAGCAACTGTTCGATCTGCCGCGCCACCTCTGAACCTTTTGGGAAGCCAAATGAACCCAGCGAGCCAATCAAGCGATGCGCCTGTGCCTGAGCAGAGGCTCGCAGTTCCCGATCGAGTGTTCCGGTAGAGATTTGGGCGATCGCTCGATCGAACAGCACCATCTGGGAACCCAAACTCTGTTTGAATTTGCCCCATACCTGTTGCATAACTGCCTGCACTTTGGCTTGAACTTGGCGCTTGTCTGCTGGCGCGACAGTCGTTTTCTGCGTCTCTTCTGGAGAAACCGTTGGCGAGAGGGAATCTTCCGGTAGTTGTTTGAGTCGATAACCCAATCCGTATACCGTCTCAATCAAATCTTTAGTCATTCCGCCTGCTTTTAGCTTCTGGCGCAGACCTTTGATGTGAGTGGAGACGGCTTCCTCTTGGGGAAATTCACCATTAGGCCAGATGCGGTCTAGTATGGCACTCCGGCTGAAAATACGTCGGGGATTGCGGAGAAAAAGCTCTAGTATGCCGAACTCTTTCGGGGTTAGGTGTAAAGCTTTTCCGGCATAAGTAACTTGACCGACATCTGGATCGAGCTGAAGCTTTTCCCAGGTCAACATAGTAAGTAAGTTAGAACTGCCCCTTCGCAGTAAAGCGTGAATCCGAGCGATTAATTCTGATATTTCGTAGGGCTTGACCAGATAATCATCGGCTCCTGCTTGTAAACCGATTACCCGGTCAGTAGTGCTGTCTTTGGCGCTCAACAGTAGAATCGGCATCTGTAAACCGTGCGATCGCAGTTGGCGACAAAGACTGATTCCATCCAGCTTAGGGAGAATAATATCCATTACGAGGAGATCGTAATGAAAGGCTTGAGCCAGTTCCAAAGCCATTTGACCATCTGCCGCTGTCTCAACAGTGTAGTGATGGGTAGTGAGTTCTTGTGCTAGGACATTAGCTGTCGCGTTATCGTCTTCTACTAGCAGAATTTTCATCGGAGCTGATTCCTAGCAGTACCGCGTTGTAACTGCAAAAAGGATTGTAAACTCCTATTTTATCCTCGCTCTTCAAAGCTTGTTAACATTTCAGGCTTACATTGCTTAATCCAAACCGTCATTCCTTTGGCTCCCTCCTGTTTTAAATCTTCCATGTAGCCGACTTGAGCGGAAACTGCTTCCCGAATACTATCAAAAGGCCGAAAGTAGTAAGTACACGCTGGTAATAATGTAACAATTTTTACCCGCCAGCCAAATTCAATTTCTTCTTGTTTTGGAAGTGTACGATTTGTTAACAGCATCAGAAATATCCCTCGCTATTTTAATCAAATGATTCAAATCTATTCAACGTATTAGATCGGCATAAGTATATCTAATAGCTCCTTCCTGGAATAAGGAGGCAATAATATTTGTTTTGACAAAGGATCTGTTTCTTCTATAACAGCGTACTTATTAGGAACGCGGCTCAGAACATAAGCTAATAAATCTTGTCGCAATCTAGCAGAAGAAAAAGCTTGTTTGTAAGGATATGGTGGATAGGTTGATAAAATATTTTCAATTTCATCAATGACTACAGTTAAGGTAAGCTTGAAAAGTTGTTTTGTCATTTTTTTATCCTGACAGGGTTTCAAATTTTTGCTATCAAATTAGCATCAGTTTGTATGGGAAGCTGACTTACAGTTATATTGGCTGCGGCAATTTCCAATAATGCCTATGGAAAAGGTTTAAACATCAGACGTTGTTGTGCAAAAAGGATTTTTTTCAAGTACCAGTTGGAGCCGCTCGTAATGATTTTTCCAGAGTTCCCAAATTTGTTCGTAAGCAGCTTCTGAAGAAAGTTTTCCATTTGTTTCTAAATCGCAGATGGAATTGACTTTATCGATAAATCCTTGCAGATTTATATTAAACGCCAAATCTTCTAGAAAATCATTGCCGAGAGCGGGACAACGAGAGTAAAGAAAATAAGATGAATTGGTCATGGCTAAGACAAAAGATTTGTTTGTTTTCAAGTTAATGAGCGATCGCTTCTATCGCAAATCTTGGCTTTACAGCAATACTAGAAAACCCTAAGCAACATCAGTTTGGAAGAGAAGCGGATTTACTTCTTCTTTAACGCACAAGAGATGACACGGAATTTTATCGGATAGAATGGGACTAGGTATAGTTCCCGATCTCCAATATTGCCTCTAGAAAAGCTTCAAGCATCAGAATTTGTTTGAGAAAAACGGCTTTTTTCAATGACAATTTGGATATCTTCGCTATAATTTTGCCAGATTTCATAAATCTGTTTACAAGCATCTTCTAAAGACAACTCTCCATTTGTTTGCAAATCACAAATATAATAGAATATTTGCAAAACTTCTTTCAAATTTATCAAACTGGCAATAAACACCAAATCTTCTGGTGAATAATTGCTATGATGATCGGGGTAAATCAAACTAGAAGAATTAGTCATGGCTAAGACAACAGAATTGTTTGTTTTCAAGTTAATGAGCGAGCGCTTCTATAGCAAATATTAGCTTTACAGCAATGCTAGAAATGCTAAGCCGCATCAGTTTGTAAGAGAAGCCGATTTACTTCTTCTTTGACCCACAAGAGATGACACGGAATTTTATCGGATAGAATCGAACTAGCTATAGTGACTGTGTGAATTTCCAATAGTGCTTCTGGAAAAGTTTCAAACATCAGGCGTTGTTGTGGAAAAACGATCTTTTCAAAGTAGTAGTTAGCAATGTTCGTAATTTGGATAACTTGAATTTGGTTAGTGGGATTGGCATAGTAACAGAGAATGCGATCGCTAACTTGAGAGGGTCGAATGGTCAACATTTTATTGTCTCCTTGGTTTTACAAAAATTAAAATCATCGCGCTCTTTTGTTAAGGATTCACAAATTGCCGCGTATGGCGGGTTGATGAAGTAAAAAATCCAGTTCAAAAGCTAGACAAAAAGTACAAAAAGTTGCTTTTACTATTGATGGCTGGCAGCAGCCAGCTTTAAAGTTGGGTAATACCCCCTATTAGCAAAGCCTTTTCATTGGTTGCTCTCCATGAAGTAAGTGGCCTGCAACATTTGAAAGCTTAGAAAACAAATTTGAGGAAATTATGAGGAACAAAAGTTTTGTCCTTTCAAAAAATCTTTTTAAAAGGATGTTAAATTGCTGAAAGGCAGGCTAGACAATAATTATGAGCTTTTCCTTGAAAGCGATCGATCGAGCCAGGGATGCTTTAAATTGTAATAATTAGAATCTTTATGAAAAATTTCTTTACAAATATCGTCTCAGAATTTACTGGGTTTGGAGGTTCCAGCCGAGAGCGTTGGCGATTTGGGGAACTAGCGTGAGAGAGTTAAAGGGTTTAGCGATCGCACCTTTGACTCCCAACGGCTGAAACCGTTGTGGTTCGGTCAAACTCAGCCTTCCCGTCAAAAACACCACTGGGATTGACTGAGTTACCGGATTGACTTGTAGCTGTCGTAACAAAATCAGACCATCCATCTCTGGCATCATCACATCAAGTAGAATGGCATCGGGTTTCTCAGAAGCTGCCTTAACTAACCCCTCTTGACCCGAAGCCGCTAACACTACTTCCCAACCTCCTAAAGCTTCCAGGCAAGCTTTCACGACTTGTCGCATATTAGGTTCGTCATCAATAAATAAAATTCGTTTAGTAGATTTCATCTAGCAACGGTCTAATGTGGGATACAACCTAGTATTTTCGCTTCACCTATAAGTTAGAATAAAAGTTTGAGGAAATTTTGAGGTAAGCAGTATAACTACCTTACTTGCCTTTGTAAGTGCGATCGCGATGAAATTTGGTAGTCAAGCTACCACCCCAACGTGGAAGCGACTTGCTCTGCTAGTGTCAATGGGTCAAACGGTTTAGAGATTACCCCAGCAACGCCAAGCTTCGCAAACTGAGCTAGGTCAGTAGACTGCACCTTAGCGGTAAACAAAATGACTGGAATCGCTTGAGTAGCTGAATTATTTTGTAACTCGCCCAACAGCGTGAGTCCGTCGAGGTCTGGCATCATCACGTCTAGTAAGATAGCATCGAAGGGTTGAGTCTGGGCGATCGCAAGACCTTCTTTACCTGAAAAAGCCGTCAGCGTCTCCCAACCCCCTAAGTTTTCCAGACAAGCCTGGATCACAGTACAGAGGTTGATTTCATCATCAATAACTAGAATACGCTTATCCGACATAAGAAATAGTTGTTATAAGGGCAGATTTATTAAGTTCGTAATATTTTAAGGCTAATCTAGAAGCTTTGGCAAAGTGAAATAGAAATTACTGCCTTGTCCTGGAACACTTTCGACCCAAATTCTGCCGCCATGCTGCTGTACGATGCTTTTACAAATAGCTAAACCCAAACCCGTCCCTCCTTTTTGGCGGGAGTCAGAAGCATCCACTTGTTGAAACCGCCCAAAGATAGTTTCTAACTTATCAGCAGGAATGCCTCGTCCTTGGTCTTTAACTTGAAATAAAACCCGCTCGGCTTGCTCTTGAACGCTGAGGGTAACCGTAGTTCCTGACGGAGAAAATTTAATTGCGTTACCGATTAGATTAACGAGAGTTTGAATAATGCGATCGCTATCCACCCAGACTCGAACAGAAGTCGGTTCAACAGACAGATTGATATTGTTCTCTACAGCTAAAGATTGCACTGTTTTCACAGACTGGTATATAAGTGTTGCCGCATCGCACCACTGCTTATTCAGATTGACTTTTTGTGACTCCAATCGCTCTAGATCGAGAATGTCATTAACCAGGCGTACTAGGCGTTCGGTATCGTGAATGGCGATGTTTAACATTTGTTGGCTAGTTTCCGGCTTGTTTTTCAAAGCACTAGAGGCGAGTAACCCCAAAGAACCGCGAATT
This sequence comes from Aerosakkonema sp. BLCC-F183, assembly GCF_041929145.1. Taxonomy (NCBI): domain Bacteria; kingdom Bacillati; phylum Cyanobacteriota; class Cyanophyceae; order Aerosakkonematales; family Aerosakkonemataceae; genus Aerosakkonema; species Aerosakkonema sp. BLCC-F183. The sequence goes on from NZ_JBHFNU010000011.1 coordinate 20,492, forward strand.
GAGGCAAGGGGCGTTCGCAGTTCGTGGCTGACAATTGAGATAAACTCGCTTTTCATCTTTTCAATGGCTCGACTTTCGGTAACGTCTTCTACTGTGCCAACATAACCAATTAATTCACCAGAAACAGAGAGGATAGAAGCTGAACGCACTTGACAAAACCGAATAGTTGCATCTTTATGGATACAACGAACTTCAGCGGAGAATACTTGCTTTTGGGACACGGCTTCTAACCACTTGGCTGTGACCTCCTCTCGGTCTTCTGGATGAATAAACTGCGCCCAACCTTCTCCCAAAGCCTCATCAAACGTGCAGTCACAAATCGCCTGATAGCGTGGATTCGTATAATTACACTGCCCGTAAATATCAGTCATAAAAATGCCTATAGGCGAAGACTCGCTGAGAGAACGGAATTTCGCTTCGCTCTGCGTGAGTGCTTCTTCGGCTTGTTTGCGAACCTCTTCAAGGTGCTTCATTTCGGTGATATCTTGATGAACTGCAACCAGAACATCGCCATAGTCTGGATGCCTAAATACAGAAGTCGTCGCCCTACACCAAAATGAAGTGCCATCTTTCTTAACGTTATGGACTTCATAGCTGGCTTCACCACTTTGGAAAACAGCAGACCGAATGGCTTGATTGACATCTTCAGCCGTTACCCCTTCCCTTGTATAGTTGACAATGGAAACGTGCTGACCGTTGAGTTCACCGGAGTCATAGCCAAACATCTGCTCAAATTTAGGATTGGCATACACAATAACCGCATTATCGGCTCTGATTAAGCAAATACCTTCCGCCATATTGCGGGTAATTACAGCTTGAAGCTCTAGCATTTGTTCTGCCTGTTTGAGTTGAGTCAGATCGCGTAGGCTAACGATAACACCTGAAATGTTTTCGCTTGCATCGCGGTAAGGTGCATAAGTAACACTCAAAAATTGCGGAACTAAATTGGGATAATCAAACCACTTTTCATACTGAATTGTCTCTCCCGCAAAACATTGCTCTAACCGAGGTTGAATGAAGTTATCGAACAATTCCTGACCCAGGATATTTCTCACTGAATTTCCGATAACTTCATGAGCAGATTTGTTACACCACGACAGATAACCTTGATTAGCAATTTGATAAATATAGTGACGATTCATCATCGCAATTCCATCTTTTGTATGGGATATAATGCGCTCATATTGTTGGAGAGTTTCTTCGGCACGTTTGCGATCGGTGATATCAAACACGACACCAAGCGATCGCGCAGGTTGCCCCAATTCATCGTAGATGGCTTTGCCACGCGCCATTACCCAATGAACAGAATTATCTGGATGAACCACTCGATATTCAACGACGTAATCCGTGTAGTTTTCCATCGATTCTAAAAATTGTTGTTCAACCCAACCTCTATCGTCAGGATGAACGACACTGCGACAAAGCTCATAGCTTGGCTCAATGCTATGAGGCGTTAAACCTTGTAGCGTGAACAGATTATCATTCCAGATCAGTTTGCCGCTAGGTAGGTGCAAATCCCAAAAGCCGATATGCGTTAAATCTAGAGCCAGTCGGCGGCGTTCTTCGCTCTCTTGTAAGGTTATGAATGCTTCCTGTAGGCGCTGGTTTACCTCAGAGAGTTCTGCTGTTCGCTCTCGCACCCGTTGCTCTAGTTCGGCATTCAGTTGTTGTAAAGCGATATCCGCTTGTTTGCGTTCTGCCAGTTCCGTTTGTACCTGTTCAAACAATTCGGATTGCTGAAGTGCAATACTGACTTGGGCGGCTAACTGTCGCATCAGATCGATTTCTGCATCTTGCCACTGGTGAGGTGCCGCACAATGGTGAGCAATGAGCAACCCCCACAATTGATTTCCTTTGACAATGGGAACTACCAGATTTGCTCTGACTTGAAAGTTTGCCAGCAATTGCAGGTGACAGGGGTCAATTCCGGCTTTATAGATGTCGGATTTGACGGTAACTAAGCCTTGTTTGTAGGGTTCGACATAGTTTTCGCCAAAACAAGGGTCATAGATTTCGGTTGATAAAATAGCTGTCCAGTCCGCTCCCACAGATTCTACAAGTACGGTTCCTCTCCATTGCGGGTCAAACTGGAAGACGATCGCGCGATCGCACTGAAGCAACTGTCGAATTTCGTCTACAGTGGTTTGCAGGATATCTTGTAAATTCAGCGAAGTTCTGATGCGCTGAGTTACTTCCATCACCAAGCGCTGTTGTTCAAATTTATGTTGCAGCAAGCCTTGTGCTTGCTTGCGCTCATCAATTGCCGTCCCCGTTCCAGTCATTTGCATCGGTTGTCCCGCTTCATTATAGAAGGCGTGTCCCCGGCCCTCAATCCAATGAATACTGCCATCTGACCAAACTACCCGAAACTCTTGTTGGTAGAGGCTATTGTCTTGAATTGCTTGCTGTAATGCTTGGTTAACGGGTTGGCGATCGTCAGGATGCAAGCAGGCTAAAAAGGTTTCGTATTTGCCATCAAATGTCCCTGGAGCCAAGCCAAATAACAGTTCGTGATCTTCTGACCACTGAACTTTTCCGGTTGCGATATCCCAATTCCACATCCCCATCTGTACCGCAGATGGAGCTAACCGCAGTAATTCGGCATTTTCCTGCGCCAATTGTTTGCTGCCTCGAAAATTGCTAGTTACTAGGTTGATTGTCAAGGAAACTAGCAGAAAGATAGCAAATTCAAATATATCCTTTGGTTGCTCGAAGGTAAATTGGTATCGGGCAGGAATAAAGAAATAATTAATTTCGAGTGCGGCAAAGACAACGGCAACAAGACCCGATCGCCAGCCACCATACCAGGCAGTTAAAATAATGGCTAGGTAAAAAAATGCGCCAATAGTGTGCAGTAGAAAAGGTTCTAAACAAAGTGTTAGGAGTAAGGCGATTGCAGTAGAAGTAATTGCAACAAGGTAGGGCAAAAATGGCTGATAAAACTTCATAACTATATTTTACGTTCATTACCTACTGTTAATTTTTCACCTTATTAAATAAGTTAAGAGCAATTTAAATCAGCGATTAATCGAGGAGCTTTGGCAAAGTGAAATAGAAGTTACTGCCTTGTCCTGGAACACTTTCGACCCAAATTCTGCCGCCATGCTGCTGTACGATGCTTTTACAAATAGCTAAACCCAAACCCGTTCCTCCTTTTTGACGAGAGTCAGAAGCATCCACTTGCTGAAACCGTCCAAAAATAGCTTCTAACTTATCAGCAGGAATGCCTCGTCCTTGGTCTTTAACTTGAAATAAAACCCGATCGGCTTGCTCTTGAACGCTAAGAGTGACGGTACTGTGAGCGGGTGAAAATTTAATCGCGTTGCTGACCAAATTAACCAGAGTTTGAATAATGCGATCGCTATCTGCCCAAACTTGCACAGAAGTCGGTTCAACTGATAGTACGATATGACTTTCTACTGCTAAAGATTGGATTGTTTTAACTGACTGTTCCAGAAGTGTTGCCGCATCGCACCACTGCTTATTCAGATTAACTTTGTGTGACTCCAGTCGCTCTAAATCGAGAATGTCATTAACTAAACGCACTAAGCGTTCGGTATCGTGAGTGGCAATATCTAACATTTGTTGGGCAGATTCCGGCTTGTTTTTGAAGACTCCAGCGGCGAGTAACCCCAGAGAACCGCGAATGGAAGCCAGGGGTGTTCGCAGTTCGTGGCTGACGATCGAGACAAATTCGCTTTTCATTTGTTCTATCACTCGACGTTCGGTAACATCTTCTACTGTTCCCACATGACCGATTAATTGGGTGCTAGTTCTAGACAGGGGAGATGTTCTCATCTGAGCAAAATGAATCGTTCCATCTTTATGGATATAACGCACCTCAGCCGAGAATTCCTGTTGTTCCGATAGAGTTTGCGATCGCTGTCCGATTAGCCATTCTCGGTCTTCCGGGTGAACGAACTCTAACCAACCGTCTCCCAATGCCTCATCAAAGGTATAACCACAAATTGCCTGACAGCGTGGATTGGTGTATGTACAGCGCCCTCGTGCATCCATGCGGATGATACCGACGGGCGAATTCTCACTTAAAGAGCGAAATTCAGCTTCACTCTGCTGCAATGCGGCTGCTACTTGCTGGCGTTCCCTTAGTTCGTCTTGAAGTTGCTGATAAAGTTGTGATTGCTGAATAGCGATCGCCATTTGGTTAGCTAGTTGCTGAATTAATTCTATTTCCCAAGGTTGCCACTCTCTCGGTCTAGAACACTGATGGGTAATTAGCAATCCCCAAAGGTTATTTTGTTGGATAATCGGGACTACGAGTTCTGCTCTCACTTGAATCTGTGCTAAAAATTCCACCATACAAGGAAGCAAAGCTTCATTGCGAAGGCGATCGGTGAGAGTGAAAACTTTCCCTTGAGCATAAGTTTGACGGCAGTGTTCTGGGAACGCCTCTTCAGATAAGGTAATGTTGGCAATTTTCGGCCATTCTGGTGCGATCGCTTCAGCAATTACGGTTCCAGTACAATCCGGCCAAATCCGATACACTACCACTCTATCGGCTGCCAATAACTGGCGTACTTCACTAACGCTAGTATTGAGGATTTCTGTTAAATTGAGAGACTGACGGATTTGTTGAGCCACTGCCACCATCAACCGTTCTCGTTCCATTTGCTGTTGTAAGGCAGCTTGAGAGCGTTCTAGCGCCTGAGTTCTTTGTTGAACTCGCATTTCTAATTCTTGGTTGAGTTGCTGTAAAGCAGCTTCGGCTTGTTTGCGTTCTGTAATATCTCGCTGCACCGCTACCCAATTGGTGTACCAGCCTTTTTCATCGGCAACGGGTACAATACTTACTTCTACCCAATATTGAGAGCCGTTTTTACGATAGTTGATCAGATCGACCCGCACGGGTTGCCAGTTTTGCAAAGCTGCGCGAATTCGATCTAAAGCCATCCGGTCTGTTTCTTCCCCTTGTAAGATACGCGGTGTTTTACCTAAAACTTCCTCTAGGGTATAGCCTGTCATACGGGTAAAGGCAGGATTGACATATACAATCCGAGGGCTGGGTTCGTCAATGGGTTCAGCTTCGGTAATTACTACTGCATCGTTAGTTGAGATGACGACAGATTCCAGCAGGCGCAGTTGGGCTTCTCTCTTCTTGCGATCGCTAATTTCCACGACAGTTCCCAGCATCCGCAGCGCATTACCATCGTTGTCATAGAAAAATTTCCCCTTCGCCTCAATCCAGTGGATGCTACCATCAGCCCAAACTACTCGGAATTGATGTTCGTAATCCTGCTTTTCTAGACGTGCTTGCTCTAATGCTAATGCGATCGCTTCTCGGTCTTCTGGATAAACGCAAGCTTCAAATGCTGCATAAGTCCCCTCAAACGTTCCGGGTTCCAACCCAAATAACTGTTCGTGACCGCTTGACCAAGTAATGCGATCGCTCAGCAAATCCCAATCCCAAATTCCCATTTGAGCGGCTGACAAAGCTAACGTTAATTGCTGGTTGATTTTAGCTATTTCATCAGCTTTCCGTAACACAATTCCTACGATCGCGCTTCTTAGCTCTAGAGCCATTTCTATTTCACACTGCTGCCAAGGTAAAGATTTACATCGAACTGTCTCTTGCCATCGCTCAAACGATTTGCGTGGCGTTAAGCGGATATCTCCATTCTGTTTAACTTCGACAGGCTTGTTCGGATTGCCCGCCCAGTTTACAGTTTGAATAACTTCCGGGCGAAACCATAAAATATAATGTTTTTGAATGTGAGATATAGAAAGCGCAAGTAATCCACTGCAAACTTCTTTAAATTTATCGGCATCTGGATATAATGTAGGCAAAGAATCCGTATGAAAAATATCTTGATTAATAGTTACTGCCAACCAATTGATTAACTCTTGAATATCAGCTAGTTCAGGCGTTTGACCGATCGCAGTTAAATTTTCATTAGTCCAAATAGCTGCACCTTCAGCACCCACTAACTCTACTAATTTATTTTTCTGTTTCAGTAAACCGTCTACAAAACTCTCTTCTTGAGAAATAGCTTCAACAAATTTAGATTGAATTGTATTTAATTTTATCCGGTAATCCAATCTCTCATTGTCTTCTTTAGAAGACAGTTCTAAAGCCATCACTTTCCCTAAAAGCTCGCAAGCAGTACGGATTTCATAGGGAACATATTTCGGTGACTGATGATGACAAGCAATTAATCCCCAGAGCTTCTGGTTCCGAATTAACGAGATTGACATCGAAGCCCCCACACCCATATTTTTGAGATACTCAATATGGATGGGAGAAACGCTTCTTAAAACGCTAAAGCTAAGATCTAGTGGCTGATTGGTAAGTGAATTATCAACAGCAAGTAGTTCTACAGGTTGGTAATTAACATCTGGAATTAACCGCAGTAAATTGAGCTTATATAAATGTCTTGCTTGCCGGGGAATGTCTGAAGCTGGATAGTGTAAACCAAGATAAGGGTTCAATTCCTCTAATTTATCTTCAGCAATGACCGTACCCGCCTCTTCCTCATCAAATTGATAGACCATCACTCGGTCAAACCCTGTCAGTTTTCGCACTTCTTCGACAATCGCTTGACATAGCTCATTCAAAGTGATTGTTTTCTGGATTTTGGCAATGGGCGCTTGAACTAAATGATAGAGACTAAAGAAATTACTAAACTCTTTTGAGGTAACCGGTTCTAATTCAAGAATTAGCCAGCCATCAGAACGATGAAGAATCCCATCAAAGAACTGTTCTCCTTTTTGAGTATTGATAGATAACTTGAGCGGATTGATGGTGGCAATTCCCTCAGCAATTTTTTTCTGTATCTGCTCAATTAGTTGCAAGTCGAGAAAGGTTTGTAATTTTTCTGCCAATAAATCCTGGGGATGAATACCGAGAATTTCCGAAGTATTGTGACTAACTTGTAAGATTTTTAGTTGAGGTTCTTGCAGTACAAAAAGAATTCCATGAGGCTGAATCGATCCCGGAATGTGAATAGGTTCTTTGTCACAGTTGGTTAAATCGACGGGAGGGTAAAATAAGAAGTCATTCTGATTCATTGTTAATTTTGCCTTTTGGGATTCTTTTTATAGTAGCCCTAAATTTAGCCGATATCCCGGCGTTGGTAAGGAGTCGCAGATATCAACTTTATCTAGAGCGAACATAGGCGATCGACTTGTGTGAGCGATCGCAACACCAAAAGCTTTGTTTGTCAGTTGGATGAATTGTCCTTAAATATACTGGCAGAAAATGAGGAAATTTTGAGGTTTTCTGGCAAGCATCCAAGTTTTAGGCAAGGGTTATTTTTTCTTTGAGTTTTACGATTGCTTCCAGCAACGCACTTGATGGGGCGTGTATATCTAAGCATAGCCTTTGGCAAGGCGATCGCCTACGGACAGAAAAATTGATAACGTTCGTGTGCCTGCGGTACGGTACGCGATCGATTGTCGTCCGTTCTGGGAAGCAGTTCGCGAAGATATGCTTCGTCCGAAAATAACTTATGTTGTTTTTTTTGTCAAGAGTTTTTACTGGAATAGCGCTCTAGAACTCACCCATTGTTGACAGGCAAGTATCCACTGACCGAGACGATTTTAGATTTTAGATTTTGGATTTTGGATTAAAGTCAAAATCGGAAATCTAAAATAAAGGGTTTCAAGCCCCTAAATTCATTTATGGAAGACAAAAAAATGCGTAGCACCGATATTCAAGCCCCCGATTTCAATCGTGGGGTAAATCCAAAATCGTAAATCCAAAATCCAAAATTGATTGACTGCTGACGGCTGAATGCTTACGTTTTAGTTCAGTTGTTGAGTTGTATCGCTAACGATTTCCAGTTCGACTTGGCTTAGCACTTTGGGTTCCATTTGACTTAAATCCTGAAGGACTGCTTTGACATCGGGAAATTGAAAATATTCGGTAAGCGTTCCGATGCGGTAATTGAAAGGCTTATAGCGATACTTGAAGTACAATTCAACATTACCTCGATGCTGCCACAATCCCAGTAAGTTAACGATCGCATCAGGATAATGTTGTCTCAAATCTCGCTGCACTTCCACTATCCTTTCGTCAATCGATCGCGTGGTAATGCCGATTTTGTAAAAAGTCTTGTTGTCTGCTTTTACTTGTAAAAAGTACAAAAAATTAAGAAGTATCCTCCTTAGCTGAGCGCAATAGATCCTGTAATCCGCTAATCGCTCATCTAAACAAGAAAATGAAGCAGCTTGGGCGACTTGTGCCGCTCTTTCGTATTTAGCGAATTCTGATAATAGTAGCGGTTCTTGCACTTTATTAAACAATGCTAAAGGCAACGCACCGACAGGTATTTGCCCTAAGTCAGTGAAATAGCAACTAGAATCGCTACTCATGCGTAACAGATTTTTCAGAATCCAACTAAAATTTACCACATCTCTAGGAATGGCTAGATTTACTGCACCGTAATTTTGCCACAGCACTTTCAATTGCTCCAATTGCTCACCGGGCAGTTGGATATTGAATTTATCATATAATGGCAGCGATGGAAATGATTTCGCTTTAATTCTCGCTGTAACTGGTTTGCAAGTCTCATTCGTATGCGCGAAGTGATGTTGCTTGACTTTTCCTTTTTTGGCAGTAAGATTTCCTCCGCAATAAAGGCAAGTAAGGTTAGTTTTTCCTGCTTTTACTTCATCTACTTCCTTTAATTCTCCGTCAGGAGAAACACCAAATTTAAGCCACATAGATTAATAGTAAACAATTTGCTAATGATGAGCGATCGGTAATTGCGTTGCAACCAAAGCTAGGTTACTTCGGCAAGACAATTTTTTCTTCTTACAAAAGATATAGACGAAAACCGGAAAAATAGAATTTTGAATTACTTTGGCTGTTATTCTTGTTGATTGGGCTAAAAGCAAATGCCAATAACTCAAACTTCAGCAATACCAGAGCTTATACGCGAACTCAGAGGACGACTCGGACTCTCTCAGGAAAAGCTAGCAGCAAAATTGGGCATCTCCTTTCAAACGGTGAACCGTTGGGAAAAGGGACACTCCAAACCATCACCCTTGGCGATGCAACTCATTGAGCAGAAGCTACGGGAGATGGGAGAGCAGGGGGCTGACTTGTTGGCGAAGTATTAACAAGCGCCGATCGAACAAGCATTGCAACCTTTTTTAGCAGAAGATCCTCATACTGCGATCGCGGTACGGTTTATCGAAGTGAAAGGACGTGCGGGAGTTGGTCAGGTAGCATTGACAACCAATGAATACAAAACCGCCGCGCGTTTAAAGCAAGATTATTGGTTGTACGTTGTGTTTAACTGTGCTTCAACGCCAGAAGTTCATCTGATTCAATATCCGGTAAAATTAAATTGGGAGCCTTTAGTAAAAATTGAACATTATTACCTAAATTCCCAGCAAATTTTAGGGTTGAAATAGGAGTAACCAACATGACTGCTAAACAATTATTAGATAAATGGCAAGCTTTAGATCCAGATGAGCAAGAAAAAGTCTTAGAATTCATTGATACACTTTATCGCCAAAAGCAGCCGAAAAAATCTGCATCGAGCTTGGGGCAAAAGTTAAGAAAAATTCGCCAAGAAATCGTTGAGTCTGGAATTCCTTTGTTAACGGCTGAAGAAGCCGATCGCGAGAAAGCAGAACGTCGAGGTGGTTATGGAGAAGATTTGACATGATTCGTACCTTTATTGATGCTGGTGTTTTAATTTATGCGGCTCGTTCTGAAGGGTATATTGCTGAAAAAGCTTTACAAATCCTAGAGGATGAAAACCGAGAATTTGCTTCCAGTATTTTTCTCAAATTAGAAGTTTTGCCGAAAGCAATTTACAACCAAAAAAGCAGCGAAGTTAAGTTTTACGAAACTTTTTTTGACGCAGTTGCTTATTGGGCTAATGATATTAATGGAATTATTGAAATAGCATACGAACAGTCGAGCAAATTTGGGGTGGGTGCAATGGACGCTTTACATATCGCTGCTGCTTTATCTGTAGGAGCAACTGAATTTATTACTAATGAAAAACTCGAAAAATCGATTCATCGCACTCAAAGCATTAAAGTGATTTCTATTCATCCTAGTAGTAAAGCTTAACGATTTTTTGAGTTGGGAAGAAAATTAATAACTGATAAATACAATGACATCCTACCCCATCAAGCCAATTACTGCTGTGCTTGGATTTGATTAAGTAACATTTCATCAGAGTAGGATGTTTCCCATTCACCCTCAAGTTTGAGCCGCACTGACTTCGCGCCACCACTGGGGGTGCAGACTACCCAGTAAGTATCCTCCTGGCCTTTTACCTTAGCGGCATCTTGATTTTCTTCAAAGTCGGAAAGCCCAGAATAAGCTTGAACGCATTTCCATGTGATTCCATTGCGATCGGTAATCTCTCGTTCCATGACTATCCTCCACAATTAAACTGCTTATGCTTGGTTGCCAAACTTCTGTTCTGTTAAATACTGGTGCTAACAGCCCAAGAGTAAGTAATGATGCCCAGCATGGCCAAACCTAAGATAATTTCTTTTCGCTCCGAACACCAAAGGCGCAGACTATGCCACAGGTAAGCAAAAGCCTCTCGACGCGCTTGGCCGAGTTCTTTCATTAACAATTGCACCCTAGCATCCACTTCTTCAATGGAAACTTCGCCTCTAGCGTAAGCAGCTTCTAACTGGTTTAACTTGCGCCAGTAATCTTTGGTGGCTTCTTGAAGGTCGAGCATAGCTTGTTTACAGAAATCTTGCTATTTGTAAAGTTCTGTAAACAAGGTAACGAATTTGACTGAGCGATTTATTCTATACACAGGCAGAAGTGAGGTCTGTAAATAGGTAGAACCTTGTTTCCTTGGCTGTGGTTGTTTTGTATGTCTGAATGAATACCGTAGGTTAGCCACATCCACTCTGGACTGCATAGTGCGATCGCTAACAATAAAAGTTTTCTTTGGTTCTTATTGCCTAGATTGGTTTATATCAAACCCTGTTTAATCCAGATTAGTGAATGCTTAAGATCGCACTAGGGATTGATGCCTTTCCTGTAAGAAGCTGTATGGGATAGTAATCCCTGATTTTCCACAATAGAGCGTAGGTTATTAATATGGGTAATGTGGTAGATGGGTGTAGGCATTGGTCATCCTGTTGTCCGCGCAGCTAGCTGGCCAAAGTCTACCAGTTCAAGCGATCGCTCTTGCCGATCCCACAACACCGCTTTAGAGTAGTCGCCGCCGTTTCAAAACTCAACCCCGCAGACAAACAATATTCCGTCGCCGCCAACGCCGCCAAATCAGACTTGCATATAAGTGACAAATAATGTATCAATGGGGTCAACAATCACCACAGACAAATAATTTGGCAATCAACAAAATGATAAAACCCGCTGTGTGAGCGGGTTTCAAGAATCGGAGCGGCGGGATTCGAACCCACGACCCCTACTACCCCAAAGTAGTGCGCTACCAAGCTGCGCTACGCCCCGATTTCGATGCTTTACTAATATAGCACATCTAAATCTATTGGCAACTAGAAAACTTGCAAAACTTGAATCGCTTGCAGTAAACCGGGAACGGCGGAGGCTGGCCAAGTACCTTCGCACTGTCGATCGCTATTTATAATAAAGTGAAGGCTGTAGGCGTGGGGATAGCCCTCTACTTCCATCCAGAGCAAATCGCTTTCGGCTTCGCAGGCAATTTTCTCCTCGTCCATTAACTCGCTAGCCATATGGCTCATTGTTCCTGCCAATTGCGCCAGCAATCGAAAAAAATCGTTTAATTCCGCCTCGGTTAGCTCAAACGCCCAGTCATCTCCACCGACTAACCCTTTAAATTTAGCGGCTTCGGGATTCCAGCCGATGCGCCAACCTGTCCCGCTTTTAACAATACGCTCCATCATTTAATTTTAGATTTTAGATTTTAGTGCCATTTTGCATCAACGAGGATAACCTGTGAAAAGTAAGATTCCTCCCGGACTGATCGTTAAACTCGGAAAATTCACCTGGACAACGATGTGGAATGTGATGATGTCTCGCATTGCGCCACGCAATCAGTCAGGAGAATACATTCGTCCAGTCAGTCAATTCAACCACTCTATCAGTACCGCAGAAGGTAACCGTTACCAACCGACGGCGGGGCGTTACCATATTTACGTGGGACTTTCCTGTCCTTGGGCCCACCGAACTTTGGTTGTGCGATCGCTCAAAGGGCTGCAAGATGCGATCGGGGTGTCGATCGCCTCACCTTCCTCTGACGAGGGAATTTGGGTGTTCGATCGCCCAGAAGAAGGTTGCACTACCCTACCGCAACTATATCAATTAGCAAAACCAAGCTACAACGGACGTTGCACAGTACCTGTCCTGTGGGATAAACAAACTCAGACAATTGTGAATAACGAAAGTGCCGAAATATTAGTCATCCTGAACTCGGCTTTCAACGAATTTGCCCAGCATCCCGAACTTAACCTGTATCCAGAAGAACTCAAAGAAACAATCGATCGCTGGAACGATAAAATTTATCATGCCGTCAACAACGGTGTCTATCGTTGCGGTTTCGCACAAACTCAAACAGCTTACGAAACAGCCTGCGATGAACTCTTTGCCGTTCTCGATGAAATTGATGAAAAACTTGCCAGCAGCCGATATCTGTGTGGCGACATATTAACCCTAGCAGATGTGCGTTTGTTCACTACCCTGTTTCGTTTTGATGCTGTCTACTACGGATTGTTCAAATGCAACAAAAAGAGAATTCAAGATTACCAAAATCTAGGGGCATATCTGCGCGATTTGTATCAGCTTCCCGGTGTTGCAGACACTTGCGATGTAGAAGCTGTCAAGCGAGATTATTACGGTAATTTGTTCCCCCTCAATCCAGGTGGTATCATTCCCAAAGGGCCAGATATAACAAACTTGCTGAAACCGCACAATCGATTTTAGATTTTGGATGAGAGGATTTTGGATTTTGGATTAATTTAGCTGTCGCCAGTAGGGTGGGTTAGGCACGGGCGATAATTTCAGCACTTTTGCTCGATAATTTAGTTCCCGTGCCGTAACCCACCATGCACTCAACTATAACATCACTAATATCATGTCCGGTGGCATTGGTAGTGTACGATCGATCCGAAAGATTATCTGTGGGTATTAGGGGTTAAATTTCTACCGCAGATGTTAGCAGATTAACGCAGATTAACGCAGATATAAAAGAGATCTTTTATGCAACCGATGCGTAAGGATATGATATAATATTTTCCTCATAAATCCGCAAGAGCCCGTCAGATGAAGAAAGCCTGATTCGATCGCACCATAACGAAAGTCTGATATCATGTCCGGTAGCATGGTTGCAAAAAAAATGTATTCTTATCTGCGTTCATCTGCGTTTATCTGCCTTTATCTGCGGTAAAAATTTAACCATCTTTTTTCATCTGTGGTTAAAACTTCAAGAGCGATTCCAACAGACAATTTCCCGCATCATTTATGTACTACCAATGCCAGCAGACATGATATTATCAGTTTTTCCAGTCAGCTTGAAAATCTTTACAACTGAGGCATAGATTTATTTGATTCGGGAACAGAAGGAGAATGCTGAATCTCCTGGAGTTTGTATCCTTGACGTTCTAGTTGATCGACGAATTGAGTATTATCAAAATCAGCCTTTGATGCAGACTCTGGTGAGGGGTTGCTAATAGCCTCTCGCCTGAGTTGTTTGAGTCGAGCTTTGCGTCCCATAAACTTATCCTCATATGATTGAGATTTCGATCGCTTAAGGCATGAGTAAGCGGGCGTCTCCCGGTTGGGGTTGGGGTGGGAGTCCTCTGGGATTGGGTGTTGTAGCTGGGGACTGGGGAGTAGAATTGGGAGTAGATGTGGGAGTCGGTTTCGGTTGAGATTGAGCTGCGGCGTTGGGGTTAAAAATGCTCACGAGGGTATTGATTAAGGCATCGCGTTGGGCTCGATTCAGGCGACTGATGACAGCTCGATCGCCATCGATCGGATTTTTCCGCAAAGTATCGTTACCCGGATAAGCGCTTTCCGACATCAAATCGTGCGCTCCCAAATAGTCTGCCACAGTCAGCTTCCAATCCAAGCGAAATATCGGCGGACGCCCTTTAACATAGATGTGATATCTAATCAAGCGGCTCACCAATGTGTTATCTGTGGCCGGTTTGCCAGTTTCCCTGCTGATATATTGGTTCTCCAACGGCAAATCCGGCAGCATTTGATACACTTGCTGCCAAACATCTTGAGGTCTGATTTGTTGGGCTGTTGTAGGCGCAGGATTGAATAAACTGGGCAAAAATAAGGTCAGACTCAGTACGATCGGTGTTGTCAGCGCCAGAATCAGTTTTTTGGGCATGGGGTGACAGGGGAACAAGCAAAGGGACATTGTTCGTAGTTCATTCGGATAACAGCGAACTACGAACGATCGATCTTACTCGCCAATAATCTCAGGTTGGGTCAACTCATCCGACATCTCTATAATTGCTCGGATCACCGGCTTCATCATCGGGTCATCAAGATTATCAAACTCCTCATATCGGCGGCGTTTAGCCCGGTTAGCAACCTGAACTGTAATCCGGTAGCGATTGGAAGCGGCATTAATCAAGCCTTCCGCCCTATCCATAATCTGGGTTTGGGTAGTCTCGAACTTAGAGCGCTTGTACATAGAACCTGGTTCTAGGGATCAATTACCAGTTTACCAGCCCCTGCAAATTGCCTCTGGCCTTCTTGGTGGATAAAAAGAGTATTCATCAGGATATAAAACTCCTAATCAACAACTTTTATAGGCTTTGCTATTTATTAGTTTGACGCAATTAATCTATTCCCATAGCTCAGCCCTATACTCAAGATTACCGGTTCAATAAATACCAGAGATGACTGGATTCGAGAATTAAAGTTACTGCCCATACCAAAATACTGATTCCAACCGCCGCTGCCGAAATATCTTTAATAATGCGAATCCGCTCATCCTGACGTTCCTCCAAAAAATCACATAAAGCTTCGATAGCGCTATTGAATAGTTCAGCAACTAACATCAGCCCTGTTGCGAAAAAAATTAAAGTCAGATCGACCCACTTTTGAAAAATCAAACAAATGACCAAAGCTGATACAGACAAAACGAGTTTGTAAGCCACACTAAACTCAGCGGCTACAGCAATCTGTAGCCCTGACAGGATAACTTTGAGCTTGCGGATAGGATGATAACCTGATTTACGAAACTTACTAGGCATAAATTTACCAACTAATGCTCTTTTTATCCAGTAAACAACTAGCGGATAGGCTTGATGCTAATTGCATAATCATAAATTGTCTCTAGGCAGTTCAAGATCTCTGTCGCGCTGAGCAGATGGCAGTAAGTCATACACCAAGCATCTGGGAGCGCCAACCATTACCATTTAACGATCGCAGCAATTGGGTTTATTGTTTGCCGAGACTAAACGCAAGATAAAATACTTCTTGCCCTGCACCGGCTAGTCTTTTGCCCATCAAGGATTTCTGACGACCTATGCCCTATGTCCCATGCCCCAGAAAGCTGAGTTTCCCGGATTGTTAGGGAAGGTGCGCTGGTTTTACTTCCGGTTGCTAGCCGATCGCAGCAAGTATTCCACAAGCTGCATAACATATCTCACGAAGATGTTGTATAGTTTCTTCACCGTATGTCAAGATTTTATAATTATCCCACTCGCTAAGTATTACGGCCTATGGCAACATTGGTAGCCCCTACTTCTGCACAGTTACGCCAAGCAAATAGCCATCCTTTGAAGATAATCGTACTCGGAGATAGTTTGGTGTATGGATTCGGTGATTTTGAAGGTGGTGGCTGGGTAGAACGACTGCGACGCCGATGGATGTCACCAACCAGTCCCGGTCACGTCCTCTATAATTTGGGCGTGCGAGGAGATGGTGTCAAGCAAGTGGCGCAGCGCTTGGAACACGAGTTTCGACACCGAGGAGAACTGCGAAATCGGGTACCGGATGCGATCGTCCTTTCGGTAGGAGTAAATGATTCGCCTCGTCTGGGACGTCAGAACGGACGCAACTATACGGATTTTGAAGTTTTTAAAGACGAAGTTGCTTCATTGCTCGATCGCGCCCAACAGCTGTGTCCGGTGCTGTTTGTGGGAATGGTGCCGGTGAATGAGGCGAGAATGCCGTTTTTAGATTGCTTGTATTACAACCATAGCGACCAGTATCGCTACAAAGAGGCAACTCGACTCGCTTGTCAAGCGCGACAGATTCCTTATTTGGATATTTTCGATCTGTGGATGGGACGCGGTGAGGAGTGGGTGCGATCGCGCCTAACAGAAGACGGTCTCCATCCCAATGTTGCCGGTTATCAAGCTCTACTGCAAGATGTTCTCCGTTGGGACGCGATGTCTAAGCTAACATAGCAAGCGCGGCATTACCGACAACCGAGGCTATCCCGCGTAGAGACTCCGGTAATTGGATTAATACCATCTGCGCGTTTGCACATTTGGATCGCTTCGTAGCGATCGATCAGCGCATCGGTAAAATCAGATCCGGTGACGATCGCACCATCAAATCTAGAACTTGTCAACATCGCTTCCTTAAAAATAGCATTGGTCAAGTTAGCGTTTTTAAACGTCACTTGATCTGCTAACGCACCCGTCAAATTCGCACCTGACAAATTCGCTTCCAGTAAAATTGCCTGTGTCAAAATAGAATTAGTGAGATTAGACCCCTGCAAGTTTGCGCCTCGCATTTCAGCGGCGGCGAAAACTGCTCCCGTTAAATCGCTGTTGGAAAAGTCGCGGTATTCCAAACTTGTTTTGGTGTAATTAATTGTCTTTGCTTGTGCAAATGCGACGGGAGTTGCATTCAGCATTACCCAGCCAAAGGCGAGAGCCAAAAGTAAAATTATGACTAACAAACGCTGCCAAATATTTATTAATGCGAGCGGAAATTTGGAAAACATAGTAATCTGCAAATAAATCTATTTCCATTATCAATGTTCGCACAGCAATAAGCTAAAATATAGATCGATAATTCGACGCACAGGCGACTGCGAGGTCAGATAATGCAGGCGATCGCAAAAATACCAGTTTCTCAACACTCAATTACCTGGCCTCTATTGCCAGATGATTTTATACTACCAGACGATCCTGTGGAAAATACCGACCAGCCTTTACTTGCATCTGCGCTGCGCCAACCTTTAATGGCATTTCCCGAAATTGGACAAGCAGCGCTCATCGTTTCTAATTTTGCTCTCTGCGCTGCTATAGATGAGCGAATTATCTGTAAAGCACCTGACTGGATGTACGTGCGACCGGTGGAACCTTGGCAAGGAAGTCAACCTCGTCGCAGTTACACACCAAACACAGAAGGTACTATTCCGCAAGTAGTAATGGAATTTTTGTCTGCTACTTACGGCGAAGAATATTCTGTCGAGTCTACAGAAAATATCGGCAAGTGGTTCTTTTACGAACAAGTTATTAAGGTTCCTCGTTATGTGATTTTTCGACCGAATACCGGGCGCATTGAGGTTTATGCTTTAGAATCGGAGCGTTATCAATTGCAAACGCCACATGAGTCCGGACGTTATTTGATTCCTGGATTAGACTTGTTTCTAGGAGTTTGGCAAGGAACCTATCAAGGCAGAACTGGTTATTGGTTGCGGTGGTGGGATGCAGAAGGTAATATACTCCTGTGGCCGGAAGAACGCGCCGAACAAGAACGCCAACGCGCTGAAGAGGCAGAAACTTTGCTAGAACAGGAAAGAGCGCGATCGCAAACTTTGTTGGCTCGATTGCGAGAAATGGGAATAGATCCGGAAGCATTATAAGATTATTTGTCAAAATAGGGGACTCGGTATTCCCTATTTTGACCGCGTTATATCCCTAACTCAACCTATAGGTTAGTTGGGGTCTTACGAGATTTTGATAAAAATTAGCAATTTGCTAAGATGGAATCCAGATAGAGTGGAAACCGTAAGGAATGCGCTGAGGCATAATTACCCGCGCTGTCGGTTCACCTGTAAAGTTTCGCGCATCGATAACTACTAATTCAGATTGCTTAGTGGCGTCATCCCAAACAAAAGTAAGCAACCAACCGTCGTCTTCAGCATTACCGCCAGGGAGAGGTGTAAAGGTACTATCGCCACCAAAACGTCCTTTCCCAAATTCATGAATTTGTGAGGAACCTGTTTCTAAATCATACTTAATCAAAGCGTCGAAAAGGGGTTTAGGCTTTGCGTAAAGTGCTACTCGCGAAGCGTAAACGTAACGTGTCCGCCGACCGGTCAGTCGATCGTTGATGCCAGGAAAGTCTGTGGGAACATCATCGATAATTTCTTCTTTCACGACACCAGTTGTTAAATTAATTCGCCAGCGACACATTTTTAGGGTTTCGAGATCGAAGTTTAAGACTTCGCCGTTTTGCTTATAGTTAGGAACGAAGAAGTTGCAGTAATCCATGCGGTTGGCTATAAGTATGACTTCGCTGTCTTCTTCGTAAGCGTTAGCAACGTGGAAGATGGCACAGTTAGGAATGGTAAACCAGCGAATTGACTCGTTGTTGCCGTGACGAGGTAAGATACCGATACGGCTTTTGCGATCGCGATCGAACTCAATGGGAACCTCACCCGCTGCCGATCGCATTGGCTTGAACTTGAGCGGCATATCTAGGAAAATGGTGTAGTGTTCCGTGATGGCAAAATCGGGCATCATCACTGGTTCTGGTAAATCGATCGGCACTGTTTGCACAAGTTCCCCATCTGCTGAAACGATGCTGTACTCTAGGTATGGGGGAGCGATCGGCGAACTACTGTAAAACATCATTTCACCAGTTGCCGGATCGACTTTTGGGCGGGCGCACATTGCAGAAGTAAGTTTGCCACCAAAATTATGTCTGCCAAGCGTTTCTAACTCTGGTAAGCTCATCAAATGTGGTGCGCCCACTTCCCAAAGAGTCAGCAATTTGCCTGCGTGCCACGCACAGGACATATTGGCGGGATTTTTCATCATGAGGCCGTAGGGTGCATCAAAGCGAGGCAGGTTCAGTAAACCCGGCCAAATTGCCTGTTTTTGAGTTTCTTCCAATACAAATCCGTCTGTGCGAATATAGCGATTGCGGTAGCTAGCTTTGCCGTTGACAATCCGTACTCCGTGGAGCATTCCATCTCCATCAAACCAATGGTAAGCTCCCACTGGCGGAAATTGTGGGTTAGGGCCGTTACGGAGAAACATCCCGGAAAGATGCCAAGGCAGTTCGCCGATAATTGCCAAGTTTTCGACACTTATTTCTTCTTTGATCGGGGCAAAGTTATCTGTCAAATAAAGTTTTGTGGGATCTTCTGCGATTGCTGGGGTATTTGCGATCGCACTGAAGCGGCTGAGGATTCCTTGGGGGACTCCAGCATAATAACCAGAAACTTTGGTTGTGCGATCGTTTGGCGATATCTGCTGTGTATCTGCTAATTTTTCCAGGAATTTACGATCTAGAAAAATGCTCATAAAACGTCGCTCCAGAGCTTTTTGAGGAGTTTCTTGTGGTGCTGAATTTAGGGGATCTCTTGCTTGTATTTGTTGTTTTTCCGATCGATTTAAGTCACCCTCTATGTAAATTAGAGAGGTGAGACTTTCATACAAATCGTGAAATTTTTTATCATCTGGGGAATTACCCAAATAAGCTTGTAACCAACTATAAAATTCTTCAGGCTGTACTGGTTTTTGTGCGGATAGCAAAATTTTAATTTCCGGATCGTCAGCCAGCCCTTTTTCCTTCGCCAACCCCTGTAAAAATGCTAGTTCTCCCGGTTCCAGGTTTCCATCCATCCCAGCCAAACCGAAGAGGATTTTTAATAATTGTTTCCCAACTCCTGAAAAATCTACTTCGCGCACAAGTAAGACAACTTTGGGAATAGCTATTTCAAAATGCTCGTTTTCCGTGGCATCAGAACGAATTTCTTTTTCTGTGCTATACAATACCTTAGAACTATCTGGCGTTTTGACAACAATAAATAAATCTGGATTGCCTTCAAAATGTTCAAATCTGCCTTTAAAATCGGCTTCATTGTAAGTGATTTCAAATCCGCCGTCGCTATTTGTGAGCGCTTTTCCTAATTCATCATTTTTGAGAAAATCTTTATCAAATGCTTCGACAATTAGGTCAGGAATTCCTAACCCGCTTTCAGCTTCGTAAACACGGCCAGTGATTGTGAATGACATTACCAAACTCCCGCTCGAAGTAACAATATGCCAAACAATTGCCATCAAATGCCATCAAACTGATATGCCACGGAACAACCCCTGTGTTTCGGATATCCCGGCCCGTTGTTATCAAAGGTACCGAGCTATCCTGCCAGTATTTTACCCCTAAGAATGTTGCCCGGTCGTTAAGGGTAAAAATCCCTATTTGCTGTTGCTCAGATTAATCGTATTTTAGAAGTAATTTGGCAAATTCTGAGAGATTGCAAAAAATATTCATAAATAGCGATATATATTTTTTGCAAAAAAAAATGATCGAACGGTGATGCACATATACATAATACTACATCACCGTTTGATCGAAAAGAGATTTGATTTAATAGTTAGCCACAGAATCAGGCCAATCTTTGCCGACGCGCAGCGTTAAGTCGGATTCTAGATCGCCGATAGATGCAGCCTCAATATTGCCCAAACCCAAAGCACCTTTAAGTTTTTCTGCTGCTTTTATATCGCCTTGTTGGACGATAATTTGTGTACGGCGCTCCTGTTCGGGCCAATCTTTTACCAGGTAGATATTGCGGAAGCCAAGATTTTTCAAATACTCGGCAACGCGATCGCTGAGAGCGGGTTGACCGGAAGCATTTTGGATAGCGATGCGAATAGAATTGTCTGAAGGTTTAGCATCAGAAGCAATATCTTTTGAGTTGATGCCAAAATAATCGTGCATAATGCGATCGCGTCCCGCTTTGTCCATAATCCAGTAGCTAGCAGCGTACTCTTTTGGGCTGCTGAAACGACCGGGCAACATCACCATTTTGATATCGGCGCGATCGAGCTTCAGCCCGAAATTTGCCAAGGCTAACATTTCTTCCAAACTAATATTAGTGTCAACGTATCTTTGCATCACCCGCACGATCCCAGGCAAACGAGGTAATATAGTTGGACTGCTCAGACGTTCTCGCAAAGCCTTCAGCAATACCTGCTGTCTCTGCACCCTGCCGATATCGCCTTTGCGATCGTTGCGGAAACGGGCAAAATGTTCGGCTTGTTCGCCGTTGAGAACTTGCCATCCTTGTTCCAAATCGATTTTCAGATGTTGAGTTTCGTCCACATATTGCATTTTTTGAGGAACAAAAACTTCCACACCACCCACTAAATCTACCAATTCCCGAAAAGCATCGGTAGTAACGCGAACGTAGCGATCGATCTCCACATCGTTAAGCACACCCCTGACAATGTTTGCCGCCAAAGCTGGGCCACCATCCACATTTGCCTGGTTGATTTTTTTGATACTCAATTGGGGAGTTTCTACGCGGGTATCCCGTGGAATCGATAGCATTTTAACAGAATAGTCTTTGGGGTCTATCCGTACCAGCAACATCGTATCGCTGCGACCGTTCATGCGCGTAGGGGAGTCTTCCTCTGCATCGGGAACGCGATCGAGTCCCATCACCAAAATATTAATCGGTCGCGACAAACGGTACACAAAAGCATTGCGCCACAAATCGTGCAGAGACCAAGCTTGCGGCTGAGACATTTGCTGCGACAGGGGTACAAGCAAGGCAACAGTTGCCCCCACGGTGGCAGAAACGGTTGTTGTCCCGACTAAAGCCAAACTCCAAAACAACCATTTCGCCATCGGCGGGCGCTTGAACGTATCCAGCAAGCGACCCTTTAAGCCTTGCAGCTGTACAAAAACTGACTTATAAGACTCCTGAGATTTCTGAGCAAAATTAGAAGGTTGAGATTCTGACCCATTTCCTACAGGTTCTACTCCGTCTAACACTCGTCACACTCCTACCACACCTAAAAATCCACAACTTGGGTGTGTCATTACTCACACACAAGTCAACGAGATTATAGCTTGACCCGCAAGAACCTAGAAAAGTCAAAAGTTAAAAGAAAAATAAGTTAGGGGTAAGCAAAGTCGCGATAAACTTTGTACGATAGGGCGAGGTAGCATAAAAACAAGCGATGCCTAGCTCTTTAATTCCTGTTATCCTTGCTGGTGGTAAAGGCGAACGCTTCTGGCCTCTCAGCCGCAAGCATCGACCCAAGCAGTTTTTAAGTCTCGACGGTAGCGGCAAAAGTCTGCTGCAAGCAACGTCCGATCGCCTTTTGGCATTTTCTGGCGTCTGGGAGAAGTTGTGGGTTTGTACGAGCAGTCAACTAGCTGATGGTGTGCGATCGCAATTACCTCTTTTGCCAGTTGACAATTTGCTGGTGGAACCGGAAGGACGCGATACTGCACCTGCGGTGGCTTGGACAACATTGGAAATTGCACGGCGCTACGGCGACAATGCTGTGGTGGGATTTTTTCCCGCTGACCATTGGATTGCAGATGAGTCGGCTTTTCAGGAAACTATTAATGCAGCGACTCAATTAGCGGCTGAAAAAGAAGCGATTGTCACTTTGGGGATTAAGCCGAGTTACCCGTCTACCGGTTACGGATATATTGAGCAAGGGGAACAGGTAGGTGCGTTTGGGGAATTACCGGCTTACCGGGTGAGTCGCTTTACGGAAAAACCCGATCGCGAAACGGCAGAAGCATTTCTCTCCACGGGTCGTTTCAGTTGGAATAGCGGGATGTTCGTGTTTCGCGCTGGTGTTGTCCTCCAGGAACTCCGCACCCACGCACCGGAAATTTTGTCTCTGTTGGAAGACAAAGGAGTCATTGCTTATCCTCAATTGCCGAAGAAGAGTATCGATTATGCTTTGATGGAGAAAACGCAGCTGGCGTATGTGTTACCGGCGTCTTTCGGCTGGGATGATTTGGGGGATTGGAATGCGATCGAACGTTTGCTCAAAGGCGATAAGCTGAATGTGGAGTTAGCTACCCACGTAGGATTGGATACTCAGGGGTCAATTATCTACGCCAATGGGGAGGATGAGACGATCGTTACGATTGGATTGGAGGATGTGGTGATCGTGCGCGATCGCAATGTTACCCTGATCGTCAAAAAAGACCGTACCCAAGAGATTAAGCAGGTTCTCAAAAAGCTGCAAGACGATCCCAAATTCACAGACCTACTCTAGGGGTTAGGGGTTAGGGCGTCGGGGGAAGAAAAATTTCCCCAATCATTAAAACTCTTGGCAGATGCAATAGTATTGGTTTTCAGCTACAACTTAAGTGTGGCTATTTTTTTTCGTTGCTAGTATCCAGCCGCAAAAAATCTGTAGCCCAAATAACACTTATCGATATTCGTCATTAGTTAGCAGTCATTATAAAATTTTGACTTTTGACTTTTGAATGATTGACTTTTGACTTACCAACTATGTTTTTAACTCAAAGCGTTTCTCGTCAGCGCGATATTATCGAAGTTGTCCTCCGCAATGGGTGGGACTATATGCGACGGCTGCTTACAGGTGGCAAAACCGACGAACCGCAATTGCCGCCGCCAGCAGTCCTCCGTAAAATATTGGTAGAATTAGGGCCTGTTTATGTCAAATTGGGACAGTTGCTGAGTACTCGTCCCGACCTTTTGCCATCATCTTATATAGAAGAATTATCGACTCTGCAAGACGATGTACCGCCAGTACCTTGGGTAGAAATCGAAAATGTGCTGCGCCAAGAATTACGCCAACCGTTAGAAGAAATCTTCACTTCTATCAATCCTAGAGCAGTTGCTGCCGGTTCGATCGCGCAAACTCATAAAGCCACTTTAGCAGATGGACGCGATGTCGCATTGAAAGTTCAGCGTCCTGGAATTGATGTCGTTGTCGAACAAGACATCAATTTAATTCGGTTTGTCGCGGAATTAGTCGATCGCACCGACTTCGGTCAAACCTACGATTTCAAAGGTTTAGCGGAAGAATTCACCAATGCGTTGCAGGATGAATTAGATTTTACCAAAGAAGCGAGCTACACAGATCAATTGCGGCGCAATATGTCTGTCAGTCGCTGGTTCGATCCCAAACAATTGGTAGTTCCGCAAGTTCACTGGGATGTAACTACGCAAAAGTTACTCGTCTTAGAATGGATGGATGGAGTGCCGCTTTTATCGGCAACTTTCACAAATGAAGATAATGGTAATAACGGTAAGCAGGTTTCTGCATCTGAAAAAAGACGGCAGGTTACCAGACTTTTATTCCGCGCTTTCATCCAACAACTATATATAGATGGATTCTTTCACGCCGACCCCCATCCCGGCAATATATTTTATCTGAAAGATGGCAGAGTTGCTTTGCTGGATTGCGGTTTGATGGGGAGGTTAGACCCGCGCAGCCAGCAAATTTTGACCGAGATGCTGTTAGCGATCGTGGATATGGACGCCCAGCGTTGCAGTCAGTTAACTTTGCAATTAGCGGAAGCAGCGAAATCCACTAATTTGGCTAAGTTGGAAAATGATTATGACCGAATGCTGCGGAAGTATTATAACAGAAATTTGTCGGAAATCAACTTCAGTAAAGTATTTTATGAAGTGCTGCAAGTTGCCCGCGATAATAAGATAAGATTGCCCAGCAATATGGGTTTATATGCGAAAGCGATCGCCAACTTAGAAGGTGCGGGACGGATATTCGACCCGGAAGTAAATCTGTTAGATGAAGTTAAACCTTTGCTGACAGATTTGTTCCGCAGGCAGTTGTTAGGAGATAACCCGCTGCAAACATTGTTGAGAACAGCTTTGGATCTGAAAAGTTTGTCGCTGGAATCTCCCCGCCAAGTCGAGTTGCTGTTAGACAGGATTACCACCGAAACATTAAAGTGGAATATCACGATAAAAGACTTGGATTTGATGCGCCGCAGTTTAGATGATTCCGCAAATCGGCTATCGTTTAGCATTTTGGTAGGTTCCCTGATTATGGGTGCGGCGATTATTTCTACCAACGCGCAGACGAGTCAGCTATCATTTTTAAGTACGGGGTTATTTGCTACGGCGAGTTTCTTGGGGTTGTGGTTGATTATTAGTATTATGAAGTCTTGGCGGAAGCGGTTTTAGTTGGGAAATATCGCTCTCTAGCGAAACGCCTATTTCTTTAGACTTTAGACTTGTTTCGGCTGGGTGCAGCACTACCCAAATAAATTTGACGAGAATCTCCAGTAGTGTTAATCCAGCCAAGGCTTTTTAGACGATGTTTCAGATTAGATATTGTTACACCCAAGTCCTCTGCCATTGCATAAAGGTGACGCCAGTTAGTTAGATTGCGCCCTCTTAGTACTTCTTCTAATTTAAAAATAGGCATCAGCAAGCAACCAGCAAAATACTGAGCTTGCCATTCAATCCCTTGCTGAGTGCTAACACTGCGGCATAAAAAAGGCTCTACAGTTGTTTCAATGCCACGGTTTCGCAAATCTACAGCCTTAGAAACAGCATTTTGGTCGATGTGAATTTCCCAGTGTCCAATTTCGTGAGCTATTGAAGATTCTTCAAACCCTTTAGGCAGTTCTAGAATATTTTCGTTCATTATAATCTTGTGTTCCACAGGGACAATCATGGCTGCGATCGCTCCATCAGGATCGGGAGGTATGTGGCCACAATCCATATCCAAACCTAAAGCTTCCGCAACATGACCAGCGTCAAGAGGCCATTTGAGAGGACGCTTACGCTTTGCCTGCACACGCATGAGAACGTCCACCGCCAGATGCTCAATTTCGTGTTTGGGAATGTACCGAGGCGGCTTGATTACCTTCAAATTCGGCTCTTTCAACTCTTTTTCTCCCCACTTTCTGATTCGCTAGTTTCCCGCAGTAATTTTTTGGCAAAGTCAGGCTCATCGCGCATCCGGCGGAGCAAAGCCGGCATTTGCTTGTACTTCTTGACAAGCTCCTCAAAAACTTTGGCGTCATCAGGGGTAATTCTACCTGCGAGGTGTCTTAGCTCCTGCTCGTTCAAATCTAGGTGAATAGCTAACTTGTGAATAACATCCTCACTAGGGGGATACCCAGCATGATCGTTCTCAAGTTTAGAGAGGTAGGTATAATCCACCCCTATAAACTTCGCCAGCTCGCGCTGACTGAGTTCCTTGTCCTTACGGGCTTGACGAATAATCTTGCCAAAAGTCTGACTCACGTTTCCATTCCCGATAGCTATGGAGCTATATAATAGCGTTGACTTAGTTGGTCAACTTGTTCAAATTGTGCAATAATCTCAGTATAGCCTATCAGACATCCATACGGGGTACATCTCAAATCCCGCCACTAATTGCGTTACAAATCGTTACATAGGAGCGAAACAATGAAGAAACAGCCCTCAAATCCAGATCAACTGTCCTTTTCAATCGGCAGACCCCTGCCAGTTCTACTTGAGGAAGTTCAAAAGTCAAGCCGCAATCGACAACTGAGAAAGGCTGCCGAACAGATGATTGAAGCTTTGCGTGTCTTTGAACTGGCGAACGAGACAGGTCTTTCCAAGTCAGTTCGAGCAAAAGTCGCTATTCACGAAATCCTCACCAAATGAACCTTCCTACCGCTCTTGATGGGAGAGAGCTAAACCGATGAACAAAATTTGGCGACCATCTGTAAGTTATAAAATATGGTCAGAGTTTTCGCCTCCAGTTGGGCAAGAACACTGGCACTGCGATATGAAGCGAGGTTTTGCCAGAGCGCGAAAACGAGAGCCACAAGTTGCAGCGTTGTTAGATCGAGACAACACACCTCAGCGAATTGGACTACTTGCACAAAAGGGGGTTTACGAATTTCATCAAGATCCCCTGATGTTGAATCGAAAAGATGCTGTCGAGAAAGTGGCAGATATTCTGCAATTGAGCCAAGAGCCAAGTGAAGTTCAGGAGCGAGTGATTCTTATCCTGGAAAATTATCACCAGCAGCCTATCCTGGTTGACGAAAAGATCGTTAAGTTGAGCCGAGGAGATGAAGGAATTCCCGAACCAATTGTTATTGAGCAGGGTAACTATATCTTCAACTTGTATGCAGCAATAGACTGCATTTTTATTGAGCCAGATGGAACGCTGCACATTTTGGACTTTAAAACGGGTCAATCTGACTTCGATCGGCGACAGGGATTTGTTTACCTGCTAGCAGCAAGTTATCTCTACCCCAAACAAAAAGCTGTTGCCTCTTTCTATAACTTGGAAACTGGAAAATCGTCTGACAGAATCTTTGCAACAGCAGAGACACTAAAATCCTTCCAAATAGAACTTGTGCTGATAGCTAAAAGACATCAAACAGATTTGAAGCGTTACCGAAATAATCCTGATGAATTCAGCCTTATTTTTCCAGCTAATCCTGGATTTCGGTGTAGCTACTGCCCTTTCACTTCAATTTGTAAATTTTTCGTTTCAGAGGTTGCCGCATGACTACCACTCCTGTTCAAGCTCCCCCAGCGCTAACATTTTTGGGTGAGATTTTTCCTATAAGTGTCCCTCAATCACGAAATTTAATTTGCTTTCGGTTGACTCCTGAAATTGACCGGGAGGTTGGCAACCAATTTAGTTGGCGTTTCAGCCAAAAGTTTCCTGATGTTATTGTTATCTATGAAAATAAATATTTTTGGGTTTTAGCTAAACCATCACAAGCAATGCCAAGTGAAAAAGAATGGCGAAATGCCCTGGCAGAAATTCAAGATGAATTAAAAAAGAAAATTGGGGAGCGCTATTACTCAATACAATGGGTGCGCGACCCACAGGTAACAGCTTCTATTCTTTCACAATTAGCAGTGAGGATATTAAAAATCAGGCGACCATTTCCACCTCCCGCCACTGTTTGGCCTAATTCTGAGTCTAAGAATCAGGTTGAAGTCAAGCGTGACGTTGAATTTTGGGCAGAAACTTTTGAAATGCCAGATGGTTCACGTCCGGCTTTGGCTTTAACACCTCACAGTTACTTCACCTACCAAGGAACTTTAGGTGATTTCTACGAAAATCATCCCTATCGGCAGAATGCTAAAAATCTTTTGATTGGCTTAAAAGTACGATACATTGAAAATAATAGTTCTGCTACAATTATCGGACTTGCAGGAACTGTTGGGGAAAAGCGTGAAAAACTAAAAGAACAGGCTACTCGTGCAATCAGTAAACAAGCGCTTGAACCTGAAAACTCACCGGACGATCAGCCAGTGGTGATTGTTAAGTTTAAAAAAGATCCACAAGAGTATCACTATGCAATGGCTGCTTTCTATCCTTGTGTCACAGAGGAGACTGCCGAGCGATTTGAGGTAAACTATGGGGAATTGCTATCAGAAACAAAAATTCCTTACCAAGAGCGACAAGAACGTTTAGCCTTATACAGAAAAAAAGCTGGAGAGGCTTTAGCAATATATGGATTTCAATTAGCAGATAGATGTATCAACAGCCGTCAGTACCCAGACTTATTTCTGGAACCCACTTTCAAAATGGACGAAACTAATATACTCTTTGGTAAAGGAGTAATTTGCAAAAGAGGAAATGAAGTACTCAAGGGACTTACTAAGGGTGGTGTTTATCGTCGCCACCAAGAATATCTCGAGCGATCAAGGCAAATTCGGATTGCTGTTCTAAAAATTGGCAATTTTAAGGTCAAGGTATCTCTTCTAGACGAAGTTCAGAAACGACTGAAACTGTATGGATTTGAAAGTATTCTCCCAAATGATAATATAAGGACTGTATCCCTAGATGGTTTAAGCGGGGCTGAAGCTAGAGCTAGAGTGGAGAAAACCGTTGATGAATTAATGGGGATTCCTACTGATATTGTTCTGACTTTTTTACCGCAGAGCGATCGTCACGCAGATAATAGTGAAGATGGCAGCTATTATTCTTTAATTTCGTCAAGATTAGTACGACGTGGAATTGCTAGCCAAGTTATTTACGAACAGACGGTGCAAGATCCTAAGAATTATGGGAATATTCTAAATCAAGTGATTCCTGGGATTCTGGCCAAGCTAGGCAACTTGCCTTTTATTCTAGCTGAACCTTTAGAAATAGCTAATTATTTCATCGGTTTAGATATTTCTAGGTCTCCTAAAAAAAAGGGAGTCGGAAGTCGGAATGTTTGTGCGAGCGTGCGTCTGTATAATGAGCAAGGTGAGTTCATTCGCTATCGTTTAGAAGATTCTTTGCCAGAAGGAGAAGAGATCGACAAACGAACCTTGGAGAGGTTTCTACCAGCGACTGAATTGAGTGGGAAAAAAGTCCTCATTTATCGCGACGGACGATTTTGTGGAAAGGAAGTCCAGCATTTAATAGAACGAGCAAAAGCTATTGGATCTGAATTTATTTTAGTGGAGTGTACGAAATCTCAAATACCTCGACTTTACAATTTTGAAGACTCAACTTTGAAAGCTCCTACAAGAGGATTAGCACTTCGCTTATCTTCTCACGAAGTCATTTTAGTGACAACCAGAGTAGCTAAAGAAGGAATGGGTTTACCATTACCTTTGCGTTTGAAAGTAATTCCTCAAGAAGGGCAACAAGTATCAATTGGAAGTTTAGTAGAAGCAACGCTTAAACTTACTTTGCTGCATCACGGTGCGCTAAAGGAGCCACGCTTACCAGTTCCGCTCTACGGTTCTGACATCATAGCTTATCGGCGCTTACAAGGTATTTCTCCTGGTGCGCTAGATGGCGATCGCCAATTTTGGCTATAGTCGAAGAAACCAACTTGAAACAAAAAAGTGACAGGAGTAGTATACCATGTCATCGACACGATACGAAACAGACTATCATCAATGGATTAAAGAAACCGTCCATCAACTAAAAGAACGGAATTTTAATGTAATTGATTGGGATAATTTGATAGAAGAGTTAGAGAGTATGGGTAAAAGTGATAAACGAGCTTTATTAAGTCTTTTAACTCGTTTATTAGAACATCTTCTTAAATTATCTTATTGGGAAGGCGAAAAAGATCGATCGGGGAATTATTGGGCTGCTGAAATTGTCAACTTTCGCGCTCAGATTCAATCTCGTTTAGAAGATAGTCCCAGTTTAAGAGCGGAACTGGAAGCGATGTATGCAAAAGCCTATCCTGTAGCGATTAAGTCTGTTTCTAAGTTGTTTTCACTGCCGAATGATGCTCATATTTCCCTAGAACAAGCTCTCGATGAGGATTGGTTTGTTATAGATGAATCTGGAAAATATTGAGCGATCTCGTGTCTATTGAAATGCGCGATCGCTTCCTCTCCTTTCAGCCATCATCGCTCCCAGATGCTGCTAGCTAAAATACCGATTATTTTATTCACATCTTTGAGATAATATTCGGTCAAATCAATACTTAATGTTTGTCCTTCTAGTTTGAGAAATTGCCAAATGCTACCGGTTGTCACCGCACCGTAAATTGTTTTAATTTCAGTTGCCGATCGCTCGTTAAAAATTTGGGCGGCTACCATTTCCGCTGCACATTGACCCAAACCTGCATTGATATTCTCTTTTTTCGCTTCTACAACTGTAATTACTGGCGCTGTCACAATGAGAATCTCTGGGGATTTAGTAATAATAAAGTCGCAAGTGCCGTTCAATCCTCTGGTATCGTCAACTGTAAAATCCACACCAGAGAATAAATTAATTTGCTCCTTTAGTTGTCTGCGTAAGTCAACTAAAATAGGTGCAATTATGAGTTCTGAACGCGCTTTTTCACTATTACTTCCTAGTGCGATCGACAAGTTATAATTGAGAATTTCTGTGAGTAAGTTGCTGGCTGCTAATTCGGGAATATCTGCAAAAATATCCCGTTTTTCTAAAGTAGTCAAGCCGAACTCTTGTTTGGCTTTAGCTAAACTAAAGTCGCTGTAAGACATAAGATAACGATCGGCATTCTCCAGAGCATTAAATATTTTGTACTACATTCATGGTAATCCCAAACCAAAGATTTATCATTGTTAGTGAAATTTCTTAACAATGAAAGATGACTATCTTTGCTGGCTAACCGGAATTTCGATCGCAAACTCCGCACCTTCTCCCAGTACGGAAATGCAAGTTAATTTACCGCTATGTTTGTCTATAATCTGGTAGCTAATCGACATTCCCAAACCTGTGCCGGAACCTACTGGTTTGGTTGTAAAAAATGGATCGAAAACTCTTTGCCGTACCTCTTCTGTCATCCCTGGCCCATTGTCAGCAATCCGAATAATGGCTCGCTCGCTGTCTTTAAGTTCTGTAGTAATGTTAATCGATCTATCTTCATTAATTGATGGCTGTTCTAAAGCATCGATCGCATTATTTAATATATTCATAAATACCTGATTTAATTGTCCGGCATAGCACTGAATTTTGGGTAATTTACCGTAATTTTTGATAACTTGAATCTCCGGAATATTTGGTTTGGCTTTCAAGCGGCTTTGCAAAATCAACAATGTGCTATCCAGACCTTCGTGAATATCAACAGCCTTCATTTCCGCTTCGTCCAATCGGGAGAAGTTCCGCAAGGATAAGACAATCTGCCGGATGCGATCGGCTCCCATTTTCATGGAATAAAAGATTTTAGGTAAGTCTTCCTTGATAAAATCCAAGTCAATTTCTTCTCCTTGTTCTTGAATTTCTTTCACAGGATTGGGATAGAATTTTCGGTACAGTTCCAGCAAGTCGAGCAAATCGGCGACGTATTCTTTAGCAGGGGTAATATTCCCGTAGATGAAGTTAACGGGATTGTTAATTTCGTGCGCGACACCAGCAACCATTTGTCCCAAACTGGACATTTTTTCGCTTTGCACCAATTGAGCTTGAGTTTGTTGCAATTCGTGCAGAGTTTGTTCTAGTTTGGTTGCTTGCTCTTGCGCTTTCACAGCAGCTGTGCGAGTTTGTTTGTAGAGTTCGGCTTGGTCGATCGCGATCGCCAATTGATCTGCAACCGCTTGTAGCAATTCGACTTCCGCATCGCGCCAAGGTCGAGAACCGCTAGAGTGACTGCAACTGAGCAAACCAATTTCTCCCGATGTTGTATGTATCGGAAATGCCAATAAAGCCGTGTAGCCGACGCTGAAAAAGAACTTTCGTTCTGTTCGATCTGTTAAATTCCTGACGCTATCGATACGAGTTATTTCCTTATTAAAAGTCTTGGTTGTCAATGGCCCCAGTGCCATAACATGAATCTTGCGCTCTAATAAAGTAGGAAATGCTAAATTTCTGGCTTCCTGAACAACTTCCCAACTTCCCTCTTTTTCTTCTTGTGGCACAGGCATATTGTGTCTGGGGTCACCAGGTCGATACCAGAGGAACAGACAGCGATCGATCTGCAACAGATCGCGAACCTCTGTAACTGCTGTTTCCAGAATAATATTAATATCCAAAGAACTGCGAATCTGACTGGCAAGTCGATTCAGTAGCGCTTCTCTAGTAGCTAATTCTCTAAATTTTGCTTCGCTTCGCACCAGGTCTTCCTCAGTTCGCTTGCGATCGGTAATGTCGAAGCGAATCGCTAAGAATTGAGAAGCTTTTCCTCTTTCACCCAGTAAGGGAACAATCGTAGTTTTTACCCAATAAAAGCTACCATCTTTCGCTTTATTTTTTATATCTCCTTCCCAAATTTTACCGCTTTTAATGGTTGACCATAATCCCTGAAAAAAATCTTTAGAATGATAGCCAGAATTTATAATTTTGTGGTCTTGGCCAATCAGTTCTTCTTGAGAATATTGAGACAGAGCGCAGAATTTATCGTTGACGTAGGTGATTTTTCCTTGGCGGTTAGTGATAGCAACAATAGCGGCTCGATCCAAAGCTAATTTGAGGTCGGACAATTCCTTGAGAGATTTTTTGAGTTCGGACTCGGCTTCTTTGCGATCGTTGATATCTTGAATGGCTGCAATTACGTATTTTGGCTCTCCAGAGAACGATCGCACAAGCGAAACGGTAAGATTTACCCAAACAATCCTGTCAAGCCGAGTCAAGTAACGATTCTCCATCGAGTAAGTAGAAATTTCACCCGCCAATAGCGATCGAAACTGCGTCAAATTCGCCATCACGTCATCTGGGTGAGTAATATCCTCGAACGAGAGCTTCAGCAATTGCTCTTCAGTGTAACCGAGAATATCGCAAAAGCTTTTGTTGACTTTAATAAATTGGCCGTTTAATCCGCAATGCCCGATGCCGATCTCTGCCTGCTCGAATGTAGCGCGGAATTGCTCTTCGCTCTCCCGTAGCGCCGCCTCGATCCGTTTGCGTTCGGTAATATCAGTGGCGATCGCACAAATTCCATAAGGTTTATCGCTACTGTTATAGAGAGGAAACTTAACGGAAATATAAGTATGCAGACCGTCATCTTGAGGCACAACTTCTTCATTTTCGATCGCAGTTCCAGCCGCGAGTACCCTCAAATCGTTCTCGCGCAATTTATCGGCTATTTCGCGAGGATAAATATCGTAGCAAGTTTTACCTTTAATTCCTTCTCTGTCAACGTGAAAAAGAGTTTCAAAGCGACGGTTGATCAGAGTATACCGACTTTCAGTATCTTTAACAAAGATAACTGCTGGGGAATTATCTATAATTCCCATCAGCTGCTTTTGGCTTTCCCGTAGCGCTTGTTCGGCTCGAACTTTGTCGCTAATATCAATGAATAAACCGATGCTGCCAGCCACAACGCCATTGCTATCGAAAAAGGGTGCTGTCCAAAGGCTGATATCAACTAACGAACCGTCTTTTCTTTTTCTGCGTAATTCCAAAGCAGTTTGTGGCTTGCCTTTAAATTCAGCCTCAAGAATGAGTGCGAATTCTTCACGTAGACCTGCTGGAATAATCGGGATAAATTTGTCTAAAACCTCAGTTTTGCTCCAACCAAAAAGCTTCTCTGCTGCTGGGTTCCATACTGTCACTTTTCCTTGCATATTGATAGTAGTAATAGCCAAGGGGGAAGCTTCGATCAGCGTTTGCAATGTTTGATTGGCAGTTTCCAGTTTTTCAACAGCCTCCTTTCGCTCTACAGTATCTTCTATATAATTGGAATATTTGTGCGTTTCATCTTCACTGGCTTTCGTGCGGTCTCCGTTTTCTGTTAAGCTTGGTAAGGCCAGCGTCTTGGTAACGATCGGCTTCAGTCGGTACAGCGTATAAAATAATAGTAAAACTGTAAAAAATTTCAGCAACCCCGATAACCAGTAAATATAATTCAAACTTATCTTAGGGGCAACGCTGTGCCAGTGCGTCCACACTTCCATCAAGTGCGTTGTGCCAGAAAACACGATCGCCACGGCAAACACAGTAAATACGCCTGCATAGGGCAAATCCCGTCGTCTTTGCCGAAATAGAGCCAGCGCGATCGCAATCGCATAATGTATGAGGCCAATTAAGGTATCCGATGCCAGATGTAGCGATGCCAACTCGGGCTGACAAATGTAGCGATTGTCACATAGAATAGATAGCTCTAAGCCGAAAAAGCTTTGCAAAAATGGTGGCATCGATTCTCCTGGATATTATTACTTGCCACAGTTCTCTGTGACTTTAACCGTAAATTTCTATCCTACTTAAAAATTTGTGTTATTTTTTTTACTTAATAAAAGTTTATTAAAATATAATAAAATTTTTTTTAAAGTTATGCTTTATATTAGGTTAATAACAGGTAAAAATTACAACTGTATTTATACTGAAATCGAATAGTTGTTACCAGTAGTAGTTTTAGGGCTAAAGTAGTCACAATTACTTACTGATGGAATTAGATCTTTTTCGTTTAGGTACTTAGGTTAAGACCGCGCCAGTAGGAGAGGAGAAAGGATGGTGTATAGAAGTGGTCATCAGTCATCGGTCATCAGCCTTTGGTGAAGAAGAAATCATCACAAATGAAAATAACTTTTGACTAATGACTGCTCGCTAATGACTGTCAACTTCGCCTATTTTGTAACCGCGTGGGGTGATTATCCATTCGGCGTGAGTGCGGGTATTCGAGTTGCCTATAATAACAGTTGTCAGCATATCGATGTTGCCTTCCAGCATTTTGTCGAGTGTAGTAATAGTAATATGCTCGGAATAACGATAGGCATCTTTGACAAGGGCAACTGGGGTATTGCGATCGCGATATTGCAAAAAGATAGACTGAGCGATCGCAATTTGGTCGGTGCGCGTGCGCGATCGCGGATTGTACAAAGCCGTGACAAAATCTGCCATCGCCGCCGCTTGCAATCGTTTTTCGATCGCTTCCCAAGGTGTGAGCAAATCACTCAAACTAATTGCACAGAAGTCGTGCATCAAAGGCGCACCCACACGAGAGGCAGCTGCTTGCAGCGCCGTAATCCCCGGAAAGACTTGCACCCTTGGCGTTTTGCCATCCCAGCCTTGTGCTTGCAGTTCCTCCATCACCAATCCAGCCATACCGTAAATACCGCAATCTCCAGAAGAGACAACTGCCACAGTTAATCCCCAATTAGCAAGTTCGATCGCTCTTTGCGCTCTTTGCACTTCCTGAGTAATCGGTAAAGCTTCCACAATTTGACCCGGACGCAACAGTGGCGAAATCAAGTCAATATAGAGCGAGTAACCGATTACAGCATCAGCTTGTGCAACAGCTGTTTGAGCTGCTGGCGTCATTTGGTTTAATTGTCCTGGCCCAATGCCAACAAGCAACAATTTTCCGGTACGTCCGGTGTATTCTTGTTCTGCTTGTGCAACCGCTACAGTACAAGCCCCAGGTTGTCCTTCCAAGCGGAAAACTTGTTTGGCAACCAGCAGAGTTTCACTTCCCGCCGCGCACAGAGCCGCAGCCTCAGCTACACTGGGAGTGCCAACTTCCGCTTCGACAACGGCTGATGGATTGGGGACAGTAAAACTACGTAAGACTTGGGCGGGGAAAATACGTAAAGGCCAATTCCGATTAGAATACAATTCTACTAACCCAATCTCATCGGCTTTGAGGTCGATTGTGGCAATACCTGCGATCGCAGCAAGCGCCAAATGATTGGCCCGAAAAACCTGTTCGATCGCGGTTTCGATTAATTCTTTCGATGTGCCTCTTTCACAGCCTATCCCTACCCACAATACTCTCGGATGCCACTGCACTTTCGGTAAATCCGACTCAGGCGAAAATCTCCGCTGTGTAAAACTTATCCAAATTCGAGCTTTGGGAATTGGGAATTGGCAACCCCCCCCTTCGTCCCCCCCCGTGTACGGAGGGGGAAAGATGAGGGGGTTGTCCTCCGTTCCTTCAAAATCAAAGGGATGTCCTTCGGGAAGATGGGATTGCCATAAAGTAGAACCGACTTCTTGAAATACTTGTACTGATTCGCCTCTAGCAATCACAGCAGCTACTTTGTTCCAATCACCTTCGCCTTTATGCCAACCGAAAGGAACTCCCAAAATATCGATACCCGGTAATCCCAATCCTGCTGATGCACCTGCGATGACTGGTGTAGCCGCAAGTTGGAGTGCGATCGCATTTGCCAGTTTATCCGCACCGCCTTGGTGTCCGCTACACAAACTGATGACAAATTTACCCGCCTCATCAACAACTACCACAGCCGGGTCGCGAGATTTATCCTCCAGCAGAGGTGCAATTAACCGCACAACCGCACCAGTCGCCAAACAGAAAATCAAACCCCCATTTCCCTGCCATATATTAGATAGATGTTCTTTCAGGGAACCACTGTAAACTTTTCTTGTGGAGTGAGCATCTCCGCTTGTGGGGAGGGCATCTCCGCTTGTGGGGTGGGCATCTTGCCCGCCTCCCAAAGATTCTGGCACCCAGAGAGTAGCACCGATTGCCTGAGTCAGGGGCAAAAGGAGTTTAGCTGCGGTGGGGGTGGTAGCGATCGCAGCTAGCGGCTGATATTCTTCAAAAAGTAACTTACTCAAAGCAGAACCATCAATATAATTTAGCAACTTGCATAAAGTAGCTTATGCAAGAACTAACATGATATAATTTTTATTCCTATTCAGGCTAGGTGTAAAATTATGAGTGCTTTGACATTAAACCTAGACACCGTTCACCTGAGTGACGAACAATTCTACCAGCTTTGTCAAAATAACCGCGAATTGAAATTTGAACGCACTGCCAAAGGAAAATTAATTATCATGTCCCCAGTTGGGGGAGAAAGCGGCAATCGAGAAGCCGACTTAATTATCGATTTAGGTATCTGGAATCGCCAAACGCAACTCGGTTATACGTTCAGTTCCTCCACTATATTTAAGTTACCCAATGGTAGCGATCGTTCCCCAGATGCCGCTTGGATTCAGCGCGAACGTTGGCAAGCACTCACTCCCGAACAAAGACGCAAATTTCCTCCCATTGCACCCGATTTTGTCATCGAATTAAGGTCAGCAACAGACGATTTGGAAATGTTGCGTGACAAAATGCAGGAATATATGGATGCAGGGGTGCAATTGGGATGGTTGATTAATCCCCAACAGCAACAAGTCGAAATTCATCGCCAAGGAGAAGATGTAGAAGTGCGAAATCTTCCGACAGAGTTATCGGGTGAAAATGTATTACCGTGATTTAGCTTGATTTTTTCCCTTTATTAAAAGTATTCATTTCATAGTTGAAGTAAGTTCGCTCAACTAAAGACAATATACAATTTAAATAGATATTCTCCAACTACAAACACCAATGTCTAAGGCGCACTAGGCGATCGCACCTATGTCACTCAAAGAATTAGAACCACAACTCCTTGCCTTATCTCCCACAGAAAAAGCTCAGGCAATCCAGCTATTAGCCCAAAGTTTAAGCAACACTTGGAAAAGAATAGAAAAAACTCCGGGCGTATGCGGTGGCGAGGCTTGTATTGCCAAAACTCGCATACCTGTTTGGGTATTGCTGAATGCTCGTCGTTTAGGGATTGGCGAAGCCGAATTATTATATGATTATCCCACTTTATCGGCGGCTGATTTAGCCAATGCTTGGGCTTATGCTGAAGCATATCCTGACGAAATTGAAATAGCAATTAAAAAGAATGAGGAAGATTAATTGATGGCGCGTCTTTATGCAGACGAACAATTCCCAAGACGTCGCCCTCAGACTCCGGGTTTACGATTGTACAAATTAGCATTAGGTATGATAGCGTTATGCAATAAAAAATTAAGGTTTTTTCTGATATTTATTACAGATCGATCGTTAAATCAGGGATAAAATTATTGTTTCGTTCGTCTGGATAACCTCTAGGATTACAAATTACTCGCGTGCTTCCGAGCAAATAATCATGTTGACAGTGGATATGTCCGTGTATCCATAAAGAAATACTAGATTCTTCAACAAATTTGTCAAGGTTTGAGGCATAAGCAGCACTGAGAATATCATCTCGATCGCACTCAGGTAAAGAGCGTTTACTTGGTGCATGATGGGTAATTACGACTATTTTGTTATTTTGGTTGTTTAGGAGTTCTTCACTCAACCACCGTAATGACTTGTTATGGATGATTGTTGTATCAATAGACCGTAGTTTGCGATAATCGGGACTGACTCGAATCTTCCTATAGTCAGTCATTATTTGGGTTGCCTCATACCCAGCTATTTTAGGATCGCCAAACAAGCTAAAATCTGTCCATAACGTGCAGCCTAAGAACTTGATGTCGTTAATTATCAAGCTGTCATTCTCCAAAATGTGGATATTCGTGCCTTCTACTGCTTTTTTGAGATCGTCAATATGTTTGGGAAATGCCTTTCCGTAGTACTCATGGTTGCCTAAAACATAAATTACAGGCAAATATGGAAAGTAATGTTTAGCCCAATCTACACCTTTTTTACCAACATGAATATCCCCAGCTAAAATAATAACGTCTGCATTATTTACCAAAGGAGTGAATGACTCAAACTCTATATGTAAATCGCTGAGAATATGCAACTTCATTTTATTTCCTCTACCCAATTTCCATCCAAACTCCTATCTCGATCCTTAAACTCATCCAATAATTTAAAAACCGATTCAAAACCTGCCTTTTCATCGTGACACTGAAGCATTATCATCTTTGCCCAAGAACTAACCGTCCTAATTCCCAACTTTTTTTGTAACCAAGGTTGAAACTCGCCATAAAAATCATCTTCTGACTCAGTAGGCTCAATTCCTAACTGACTGCGGGCGCATTCATAGCCAACTATAAACATAAACAAATCGCTTACCGAAGGTCGCCCTATATACATTCCTGGTTTCGTTCTAATTTTGGACAAAATTTCAAATAGTCCGCTCATCGCTTTCTACTCTCAGACCGTCTTTTGATTAGCCAAATAAAATTGTTGATATTTGGCGAATACCTATTAACTTTTTATCGCAGGCAATATCTCGCTGTCCGTAGACTCGACCGATCTTTTCCGATGGATATTCCCAGGCAGTCATTTGTCCCAATCTCAATACATCATCTTTTATACCAGTTCCCGAATACAAGGAAGGAATCCACAAATCGCCTTGAATTCCTCCTTTCATTTCGATGTATGCTGGCAACCAAATTGTATCTTGATAACCTTGTCTTTCTTTAAATTCAATTCGCTTGATATGCTCAAAGGGAATCCAGAAATAGCCTTCGGGAATCATCGCTTCTAAAAAAGGGCCAATTATATCATCGGCATCGCGAATTTCCGTAAATTCTTCGCCATCCAAAATTCCCGATAATTTGGGAACTTCCTTCCAAGCTTCGTCGAGTAAAACTTCCGCTTCTTCTATTCGCGCTTCCCACAGCAGTCCCAAAGCATTGATAAATTTTGCACCGTAAGCGGGAGGTTCTTGCAAAGCTTGGGGTGCGCCTTGAATTTGGCTCAAAAAATTGTAGCGCGATCGCTCGGCGTTGAGAATACCGAAGTAGAACTCAGCCACTTCGGATAATCTGGAATCTGCTAATGCTACATCGCGCAGTCGATCGAAAGCCGCATCGAAATCTTCCGCCAGCACAAGCAGTTCAAATAGAAGGAAGCTAAGGGAAGCGTTTTGAGGATCTTCTGACACATCCCGATCAGCTTGTGCGATCGCTTCTGTTAAATTACCTTCAGCTAGCCAATCTTCGGTTTTCATTTATACTTCGTCTCCTTTGAGAAAAAAAGCCTGACATATCCGTCAGGCAGTCACATCATTGAAGCTAAGATTAGGTACGTACCAACTACGTACCCAGAAAGCAAATAACTAGCAACTTGCGTTAATTAACATTTGCGGTTTAGTTCTGCGGAAAAGTGCTGAGTCTTTGCACATTCATGCTAACTGCTGGCGAGGAAACAGGTGCGATCGCTTGTTGCAGGATCGGAGTACCCACAACCGAACTGTTAGCCAGCGTAAACAGCGGATTAGACAGAATTCCCGCCAACGAGGTAGCCACTAACATCACCACCAAACCCACCTGCAAAGGCCGCATACCGGGCAAATTCCAGCGAATTTCTGGATAATTCTGCACAGTTTCCGACATTTCTTGCGGTTCTTTCACTACCATCATCTTGACAACGCGGATGTAGTAGTAAATCGAGATGACGCTAGTCACTAACCCCAGCAACACCAAACCGTAGAGTCCAGCTTGCCAACCTGCCCAGAATAGATAAATTTTGCCAAAGAAACCGGCCAAAGGTGGAATTCCTCCCAAGGAAAGCAGACAAATGCTGAGTCCCAAAGTGAGGAGGGGGTCTTTTTGATACAAACCGGAGTACTCGCTAATTTGGTCAGTTCCCGTCCGCAAAGTGAACAAAATCACGCAGATGAAACCGCCCAAGTTCATGAACAGGTAAATCAGCATATAAAAGATCATGCTGGCATAACCTGCTTGAGTACCTGCAATCAAACCGATCATCACGAAACCGGCTTGCCCGATCGAAGAGTAAGCCAGCAGCCGTTTCATGCTAGTTTGGGCGAGGGCGACTACGTTACCCAAAACCATGCTGAGAATGGCGAGGGCGGTGAAGACAAACCGCCACTGATCGGTTACTAAGGGGAAAGCAGTGACCAGTAAGCGGATCGCAAGGGCGAAACCAGCTGCTTTGGAACCCACGGAAAGGAAGGCTACAACTGGAGTAGGCGAACCTTCGTAAACGTCAGGCGTCCACTGGTGGAAAGGTACGGCGGAGATTTTGAAGGCGATACCTGCGATCGCAAATACCAACGCAATTACCAAACCTAAAGATTGACCGCTATCGCCTATACCGGATGCGATCGCACTCAAACGAGTTTCCCCACCCGACAAACCGTACAGCAAAGATATGCCGTACAGGAATATCGCCGAACTCGAAGCCCCAATCAGCAGGTATTTCAACGCGGCTTCGTTAGAGCGAGGGTCGCGTTTGGTGTAACCTGTCAGCAGGTAAGAGGAGATACTGAGGGTTTCCAGCGCGATAAATATCGTTACCAGTTCATCCGCCCCACAGAGGAACATACCGCCAACCGTCGCGGTTAGCAAAATGGCGATAAATTCCCCCAAGGAAGTGCCAGATTGTTCCACGTAGCGGATGGACATCAAAATTGTCACCGCCGCTGATAAGGCAACGATACCGCGAAACACGATACTGAGGGCGTCGCCGTTAAACTCGCCCAGAAATGCGATGGGGTTATTGCTACCCCATTGAAAGTACAGCGCGACTATGGAGAGGAAAAGTCCTGCGATCGCTAAATACGGCGTCCAGCGTGCAGAAGTCCGCCCCACAATTAAGTCACCAATTAAAACCGTAATGAGGGTGATGATGACAATACCCTCTGGCCATATTGTGCCAGCATTTAGCTGGGCTGTTAGTTCAGCAAAACTCATAGATTGTATAACGATCGGCGATTAGGCATAGAAACAGGGACATTTAACATTATTGAATAATATTACGTTTCCGGGTCTTTACACTGCGATCGTCCAAATGCTTCTACGATCGCCAATTATCCAGTTTTAAACTGTAACCCAATCCTTGAATCCGCTGATAGTGCGATAAATTGCCCGTCACCAAAGTCAAATCGTATTGTAGAGCAGTAGCAGCAATTATCGCATCAGCCAGACCTATTGGTTGTCCCGTTCTTTCCAAATCTCCGTAAATGCGCCCTGCCATTTCAGCAATCCGAACATCTACTATCAACACTTCCGCACTAGCAATAGCCGCTAAAAACTGCTGAATTCGGTCTTCCCGTTGAAGCTTATGCCATCCTTTAACAACCTCCGCCACTGTGATGACCGAAATAGTGTACTGTCCAAATACATTCAGATAAGCGGTAGCTTTGGCTAAGACGCGCTGATTAATACGCTTGCGGCTTTCAGAAAAAATATCTGTGTCAAGTAATGCTTTGTCCAAATTTTTGATTTAATGGATGTGCCGATCGATTTTTCATAATATCACCCATTATCTCATCAACCAATTCAGGTTCATCTTCCCACCCCCCCAGCAAAGGATACTTGTCCACTTCCGCCACAGCCATTTGCCTAACGGCTTCTACAATCAATTCGTCTTTTGTGCAGTTGTGTACCTTTGACAACCAATTTACACGCGCCAGAGTTGCTTCGTCGAGATCTAGTTCAATTTTTGCCATTTCGCCTGCCCTTTGCTATCCCAACATCAGGCAATTTTAGCTTACTTCAGGTGGTAACGCCCCCTACCATGCTTATGTTTGTACTGCAAATTCCTCTGGGTCGATTCCCCAATTCACCCATCGTATCGCCTCACGAGCCGATCGCATATGCGGCGGTACTCGTAAAAAGTGAATGAACCCCGTGCTGGGACAAGTCATCTTTATCAAATAAATTGGCTCCTCCTTTACATCATTCTCGATTTTTAACAATGTGTATTTCTGCCAATTATCTATCTCAGTTGTTTGCAACTCTTGGCAGATTCGCTCGTAGCCAATCGCCTTAACTAGCACCCGCCTTACTTCCGCGTTTTTTTCTTCTAAAATCCATTCTGTTTTCCAATTTTGCAGCGGTACTATCCCGTATTTTTCAGGTAACACTACACCGTCATAAAAGTAGAAATCGCTGCAACTTTGTTCATCGGGACGCTGAAGGGCAGATTTGCGGAAAATGTGGAGGCTGTTTTCTGGGTCAACCGAAAGTTCGATCGGCCCTTCCACCCGATCGCGTCCTTTATTTTTAGCGCAATCGAGCGCTTCTTCAGCGGCTCTCATCAGTAATGATAAGCTTAATTCAGTTTCCGGAAAGACAACAACCATTCCCACAGAGATAGTCATGCGAAATTTTTGATTGTCCCATTGTAAATCCAGTAGCTTAGTTCCTTCCCTAAGTTCTTCAGCTAGACGTTTGATATTTTCTAAGGATGTTTCTGGCAATAACACTACAAATTCGTCACCTCCTATGCGGATGGCAATATTTATTTCCCCGACTTTTTTTTGCAAAAACATCCCAAACTTTTGCAAAAAAGCATCACCCGCACCATAGTTTAAAACATC
Source organism: Aerosakkonema sp. BLCC-F183 (assembly GCF_041929145.1). Lineage (NCBI taxonomy): Bacteria > Bacillati > Cyanobacteriota > Cyanophyceae > Aerosakkonematales > Aerosakkonemataceae > Aerosakkonema > Aerosakkonema sp. BLCC-F183. The sequence continues at coordinate 63,709 of NZ_JBHFNU010000011.1, forward strand.
GTTGTACCTTTTAAAATGGTCAATGTCTAACAGTATAATACCAAGCAATTGCTGGCTTTTTTCCTGGCCACGCAACTTTTTTTCTAACTCTCTTAGGTAACGTGTGTTAAATAAACCTGTGAGAAAATCGCGGTTTGTCATTTCCTGTACAGTGGATGTTTTTACTTAAATTTGAGTTGGCACGGTGGAAATAGCTAATATAATGGCGATCGGAGCCTCTTGCTCTGGTGTCAGTTCGGTAATTTTGCCTGCGGACATTTTAAGTTTCTAAGGAAAACTTCTCTGGCGTAATTCCCCAATTCACCCAACGAATCGCCTCTTTCGCCGATTCAAAATTAGGAGGTACGCGCAATGTATGAATCATTGCCGTACTCGGACAGGTCATTTTTAGCAGATAAATTGGTTCCACATCGATATTATTATCAATTTTTAGTAAAGTATATTCTCGCCAATCATCTAATTTAGTAAATTGCAACTCTTGGCTAATTCTGCCGTAACCGATCCCTTGAATTAACACTCGCCGAATTTCGGCATTTTCCTCGGATAATAACCATTCAGCTTGCCACTGATGGGGGTGCAAAACGCCGTATTTTTCAGGTAAAGTTACACCGTGATGGGAGTACAAGCAATAACCATCACCAAACTGTACGGCGGGTTTTCCTTCTGCATGGAGGCGATTTTGATTATCGAAAAATAGTTCGACCGGTCGATCGCTCAAAATGCAAATATCTTCCCACAGGTAAATCCAGCTACAATGCTTCACCAAAGATTGAAATACCGACCAAATATTTTCTGCGCGATCGCACCTTAATATGGAGATACAAAATTCCAGCCAACTTGCCTCGCTCACCCATAATTGCGGTTCGATGCAGTTGACAAATTCGCTGTTTATATGCTTTTGCAGTTGATTGCGTAATTGGTCGTGCATCCGGCTTCCGAGTCCGGGCTCAAGTTTGTGCCATAACTGATTGCTCGTTCGCTCACCTATTTGCAGTCTCAGTTGCAGTCGCAGCGGTCGGTACAAATAATTTATAACTTCAATACTCGAAAGCGCCCGATCGGTTTTCGGCGCAATTTTCATCGCCGCATAAGGACTTTCGCAAAAAACTATTTTAGGTTCCTTTTTCCCCATCAACTCGTAAACCGATCGCACTGCTGCTGCGGCTTTTTTACGATCGATCCGTTTGGTGGAAAGAGCGATCGCTCTCCACTTTTGGCGAATTATCGGAATCAAAGCTTCTTGCTCTAGGGTAAGCTTGTCAATCCTAGTTGGCGACATATTGCCAGACCTGCCCCAATATTTAATCAAAATCAATTTATGTTTCCACAGAAAATTCTGCCGGGTCAATTCCCCAATTTACCCAGCCAATTGCTTCCCGTGCCGATCGCATATGCGGCGGTACGCGAGTGGCGTGAATATATCCCGTGCTAGGGCAAGTCATTTTCAACAAATATATCGGCTCCACATCAACATCGCTATCTATTTTTAATAGAGTGTATTCTCGCCAAGAATCCAACTCTTGAGCTTGCAATTCTTGACAAATACGCCCGTAGCCAATTCCCTGAATTAACACACGCCTCAGTTCGGCGTTATTTTCTTCTAACAGCCATTGTGCCTGCCACTGGTGCGGGTAGAGGCTGCCATATTTTTCCGGCAATCGCACACCACGGTAAGCATACACCCTATATCCATCGCCAAACTCAATTGCCGGTTCCCCTTCTGCGTGGAGGCGATTTTCGCTATCGAAACGGATCTGACGGGGACGATCGCAAACTAGACAAGCTTTTTCCAGCGGAAACACCCAACCGCACTCTTGGACTAAGGATTGCAAGGCCGACCACTTTTCTCGATCGTAATCGCAATTGAGGACAGAAATACAGAAATCGATCGTATCTACAGAAAGCGCCTGCATATTGCGAATTAAACCGGACACAAGCGCCCATCCACTCGCTATTCCCAACAAAGACGAGTGCCAATCTTGCTGCCATTGTTGGATTGGAGGTAAGTTTGCCAGCGGTTTCCACAACGTTTCTTCCCATTGTTTGGATAGCGGCTCACCCACCTGCGTCCACAAAAAATCGCCAATTTGGGCGATGAACTGTCCTCCTGGCTGTTGCAGCAACTGCTCCCGCATCGATGCTTGCTGTTGCTCCCACATTTGCTGGATCAGTCTCTCCTGCCACTCCAGCCAGAGCTGTCCCAACAATTCATCTTGTCTCGGAATCACAAAATCTGGCAATGCAAACAGCAACAGAGAAAATCGATCGTGAGATGATTCCGATTGCAACTTTTGCCAAAGTTCCGCGTGAATCTGATGCTGAATGCGATCGCACAGTTGAGTTGGCAACCACACCAACAAAGGAGCTCCCAATTCCTGCGCCAATTGGTGAGCAGACTTTTCTGCCACCAATTCCCCAAGTGCGGCGGGACTTGACAAAAAGCGAATTTCCGGTTTTTGTTTGCCCATCGCCGCATAAGCAGCTTTGACTGCATAGGCAGCTTTTTGGCGATCGATCGGCTCAGTGGAAAGGTCAATACCTCTCCACTTATGCCGATAAACGGGAAGCAAAGCTTCTTGCTCTGGAGTCAGCTTCTCAACTTTAGTCGGCGACATACCGCCATCCCGCTGGTTCGTATTCCCGCTGAATCCTCACCATCCAGTTACCTTGGGGAATCGAAATCTGCTTATGCTCTTCGTGGGTTAAGATTGCTTCCTTGGAAAACACGCGCAGATAAAGAGTACCATCCCGCTCTAATAACTCAGCTTCTCCCTTGCTAATGCGGTGAGCGTGTCCCGTCACCTCACCCTCTGCCAATGTTAAGTGAGGTAATTTTTTCCCCTCAGCTTGCTGCGCTGGCAGTAAAATCACATCGCCTTGTCGAATCGGTTGCATTGGCTCTCTCCCAAAACACATCAAAGTTTGGATACAGCTGGCTGTTCCGTCTACCCAGTCGGCAGTTCTCCGCCAGATAAAAATTTAGTTTGACTTAGCAATGATTATACGCTATCATCCATCCAAAATTTTAACATCAGCGAGTTGCGGTGCAGAGGGAGAGAGGGGGAAAATTAATATTTTTCCTTTTCTCTATTACCTCCCCCGCTACCTACATTCCCAAACGCAAAAAGATGCTGCCTTTGATCGCGATCGGCACCAGTACAATCGCTGCCAAGGTATAAAAGAGCAATCTGAGCTTCATAGATATTACGGTTAGCGTTCGTTTGGCGATCGCGTTGAGCCAATGCTGGGCTGGGACAGCGTTAAAAAGTCTGAAGACTATTAAAGCTTTCATCAAGCTAGCGTAAATTCTTTTGTCTCCAAGTGCTATATCCGTTGGAAATGCTTAAACTTAGTTTAGTACTAGCAAAAAAACGCCAACTCAAGTCCGCTCCACATTTTGACTCGCTAGCGGGCTTGTCTAAAACTTACGGTTAGGTCAAAAATCCTAGCTGGCGCTTAACTCCATCGCTGTAGTGCTAGTTCGGAAACTATCCTTTTAAACAGCGAGCTTTCAGCCTTGAGGGTGCTAAATTTGACTGAAAGTATTTACCTAGTTCTGCGAGGGCTTGGGTAGCATTTCTGAGGTAATCGATCTGCTAGTCCTTGCCTCTCAGGGTTTATAAATTTTGATAACTATGAGGCGATCGCTATGCTTGAGCTAAAATATAGCAAACCTTCCCAACCTGCAACGCAAAGCGGATTACACTCTCCTGGCGCGGATGTTGAAGAACGACTAGAAGACTTGGAACGTGCCGATCGATCCCTCTACAAAATGATCGGGATGGAAGTTTGGTCGATCGCTAAAACGATGGACGACATATATCCCGGTTTTTGGAATCAGTTTATGGCTAATCGTCGCATTGCTATGAAAAATTTTATCGATCAAAAGCAAAATCATCGCGCCAACGAGGAGCATCCTTTCCTATAAAAATGGTATAATCCGATTTGGCTTGATTAGAGGCATTTGTGAGTAGCTTTCAGGGATTGAAACAACCCATCCCCCAAATTAGCGTGGAGCAGTTAGCCAGCCTACTGGCAGCTGGTAAAGAGAATCTACAGTTGGTGGATGTCCGAGAACCGCAAGAAGTTGCGATCGCCAGGTTGGAAGGTTTTGAGAATCTACCTTTGAGCGAGTTTGGCAAATGGTCTGGTGAGATCCAAAACCGCTTCGATCCTCACGCAGAGACAATTGTACTTTGTCACCACGGTGTCCGCTCTGCCCAAATGTGTCAGTGGTTGATCGTGGAAGGATTTACCAATGTCAAAAATGTCACGGGTGGTATTGATGCCTACTCTAGCCTGATTGACTCTACAATTCCTCGTTACTAGCAAAAGTCAAACTTGACATACTCCCGCCGCTAAGAGAGGAGTACCGAATATAGCGGGGGATTCCCAATAATTATTGGTTCGCAGTTCATTGATGTGACTTAAAGCAAGAGCGTCTCCGTTCTTGAGCCAGAGGTCAGTTTCTAGAAAGCGCTTTCACCTTTTTGAGGTCAGATTCGGTATGCCCTACCGTACTGTTGTTTAAATATTCAGCTAACAACTTAAATCCCTTTGCCAAGATATTTCTGGCTGCGTTGTGGTCACGGTCTAAAACTGTGCCACAGCTATTACATCTATGCGTTCTAGTGCTGAGGGTTTTCTTCATCTTTGCGCCACAAACAGAACAATCAATAGTTGTGTTGTGGGGCGGTACAGCGACAACTATTACACCATGAACTTTGGCAAAATATTGAAGCCATTGCGTGAATCGATACCAAGAAGCATCACTAATAGATTTAGCTAAGTGGTGATTCTTTACCATATTTCGTATCTTAAGATCTTCGTAGACAATTAGGTCGTTAGATCTAACTAGCGCCAAAGCATCTTTTCGAGCCTTGTCTTCACGCTGTCTACTTACTTTAAGATGTTGTTTAGCTAAAGCCTGACGTACTTTATGGTATCTATTTGACTGTTTCTTCCCCTTGGTATGCTTTTTAGAAACCCGACGTTGAAGCATTTTCAATCTTCGTTCTGATTTCCTTAAATACCGGGGGTTATCAACAGTATTGCCATCGGAATCGGTATAGAACTCTTTCAGCCCTAAATCGATTCCCGTCATCTTACCTTGGAACTCATGCTCCTGGAGTCTATCCCAGTCCACTAAGAACTGAGCATAATAGCCGTCAGCACGTCTAATGACTCGAACTCTAGAGATTTGTTTTTCTGAATACCAGACCAAATTTCTAGAACTCCATAAATTCATCGTTCCCATCTCAAATCCATCGGTGAAAGTTATTTGCTTTCTATCAGCGGACAACTTCCATCCACTATTTTTGTATTCAACAGAACGACTGAATTTCTTGTATTTCGGATAGCCCTTCTTTCCGGGTTTCCCCAATCTACAGTTCTCATAAAAACGTTGAATGGCAGACCACGCACGATCTGCGTGAGCCTGCCTAGCTTGGGAGTTGAGCTTTTTAGTCCAAGGGGTTTCTTTATTCTTAGCTAGTACCGAACAAAGTTTTTGGAGGTCGTTACGAGTGACCCCTTTGTTATCTTCCCAATAACGCAAACAAGTATTCCTAATGAATTGCCCCGTGCGGATCGCTTCATCTAACTTACTGTATTGCGATTGAGTCCCTTTTAACTTTGCTTCGATTACTAACATGATGTGATGATATCACATTTACCCGCTACAAACACAGGTAGAACTATAATGATTCGCTATCGCTCAGTTATTAGTTGGTCGGCATTGATCTCTCCGCTAAACCGTTGGCGGTACTCAGCTTCGCTTCGATAAATCCGCCTCGGTTATACCGGGAGCCTTCTGCCGACATTAAGGTAAAAAGTAAAAAATCAGAAATTTTGCTTCTGAAAAATTAGAAATTTCGATCCGATAGCAGTAGAGACGTTGAATTCAACGTCTCTACTGCTGTTTCAAAGAAAGCAGTAAATCCTATGTATATGGGTTATAATTGCATATAAAAACTATAGTTAAAATGATGATTGTAATTATAATTTTTCTCGAAAAAATAACGAACGAACACTGATGACTAATGACTAAATAATCAACTTTTATACTTGCTAATGAGATGCGCTACTCGCCTGTCGGAATGCAGCGATCGCATCTGGCATATCTGTTAGCTGCCAGCAAAAATGGGAAATCTTTGCCTCAAGCTGTGCGTCTTGTTTTGCTATGGTAAACATATGACCACCTCTGCGGCCCCAGTCAGCAAAGAAACACGGGTTGTATTTGCTACAACTATGTTCGGAAAGATATGGTATAAGGTGAAGACGGTATCGCATTTGAGATCTAGCGCAAGTGTAGGTACTTTGTTATCATCTTTAACCACTATTAAAGATTATCTGGCGCGATCGCGGCACTTTTTTTTAAAATCCTTTTCAAATCCCGTTTGGCTGGAAACCTCTATGCAAATCCATCTTACAGATCGGCAACAACATATTCTTTGGGCAACGGTTCGCCACTATATAGCCACGGCAGAACCGGTAGGGTCGAAAGCCTTGCTAGAAGAGTACAGACTCAGTGTCAGCCCAGCCACGGTTCGCAATGCCATGAACGTTTTAGAAAAAGCTGGGTTGCTTTATCAACCCCACACTTCTGCGGGACGGGTGCCCTCCGACTCTGGCTATCGTATTTACGTTGACCAGCTGATCTCGCCGGATGGAACCCTAGCGCGGCAAGTGGAACAATTGCTGCAAGACAAGCTTAATAAGGAGAATTGGAGCTTTGAGGCGCTGTTGCAGGGTGCGGCTCAAATTCTCGCGACTCTGAGCGGTTACATTACCCTAATCACTATGCCTCAGACTCGCACTACCCAACTGCGACATTTGCAATTGGTACATATGGAACCGGGTCAGGTAATGCTGATAGTGGTGACGGATAACTATGAAACGCAGTCGGTTTTGATGGAGTTAGCCACACCAATTGATGCCACTCAACCGGATGCAGAAATTATCGATCGAGAGTTGCAGATTTTATCTAATTTTTTGAATAGCCAGCTGCGGGGACGATCGCTTTTAGAATTGGCGGCGCTAGACTGGACTCAGATCGATCGGGAATTTCAACGGTATGGGGAATTCCTCAAAAATTTATTTGCAGAAGTATCTCGTCGCAGTCAACCGGCAGCTTGCACGCAAATTCTGATTCGCGGAGTTGCCGAAGTGCTGCGTCAACCAGAATTTTCCGAGTTGCAGCAAATCAAAACTTTGATTCACCTGTTAGAAGAAGAACAAGACCAACTGTGGCCGTTAATTTTTGAATCGCCAGAAGTGCAGGGAATAAGCGAATCGCAGGTAGGACACCTGTGCCACAAGAACCAACAAGGTAAACGGGTGACGGTGCGAATTGGTGCGGAAAATCCTTTAGAACCGATACGCACCTGCACGTTGATTTCTGCAACTTATCGACAGGGTACAGTGCCGGTGGGAAGTGTCGGCGTTTTGGGGCCTACCCGGATGGTATATGAAAATGCGATCGCTGTGGTGGAAGCTGCCGCCGACTATCTCTCGGAAGCATTGAGTTAACAATTTGTAACTTAATATGCAAGTCGAGCTTGCCCAGTCGAGCTGATTTTGCAGTACTTTTCAACTCCATCACAATCCTGTATCAAACCCCTCTTGAAGCCAGGGCAAACTGTGAGTTTCAATGGAGGTATTTCCCAACTGTAGAAAACTGCCTTTGTGCAAAATATACAAGTTCTCAGTTGGAACCATAACGGAAAGGGGGCTTGCCAATGTTGGAATTCGTAGCTTTGTTATCAACAGGCTTCTGGTTATTCATGATTTACGATTGCGTTCAAAACGAGCGTGAAAAGAATACTTGGCTTTGGATTTTAATTTTCCTCAATTTTCCCGGTGCTGTTATCTACTTTTTAACGCGAAAGCTGCCCAGAATGGATGTCACGGTACCCAAGTACTTTACTCGCTGGACCCGCAGTCGGGAACTTTGGATTGCGGAAGCAGATGCAAAAAATATCGGTAAGGCGCATCAGTTTGTTGTTTTGGGAAATCTTCTCTCCGAGATGGGAATGCTCGATCGAGCCGAAATTGCCTACAAAACAGCTTTAGAAAAAGAACCGGATCATACCCAAGCTCTTTGGGGCGCTGCGTTCGTTGATATGCAGAATAAAAAATTTGGAAGCGCTAAAGAATATTTGGAAAAACTGTTAAAATTAGAACCAGATTATAAATATGGAGATGGTTCTCTTGCTTATGCTAAAACCCTCGTAGCTCTGCAAGATTGGTCAGCGGCTAAAGCACATTTGGAAAAAGACATCAGACAGTGGAGTCATCCCGAAGCATATATTATGATGGCGACAATTCAGTCCCAAGAAGGTAACCCCCAAGAAGCTCGGAGATATGTGGAGACAATGCTGTCGAGAGTTAGAGGTTCTTCTTATTTTCACTACAAGCGCAATCGCCATTGGGTTAATAAGGGAGAAAAATTATTAAAAACTTTGCCTAAATAAAGTAAATTTGAGGTGTTAGATATTCAGTGTTAGCGAGCAGAATTATGCCTAGAAAAATTGCCTTTTGGTTACTGTGGATTGGGTTTGTCAGCTACGCATTTCTACTCGCTCCGCCTACACAATCAGATACGTGGACGTTGATTAAAAATCTTTCGATCGGCAAATTAGAAGGTATTAATCCCATAATTGTCTCCCTTTTCTATATTATGGGTGTTTGGCCGATGATTTACAGTTGTGTGCTGTTTATTGACGGCAAAGGGCAGAAAATTCGCGCATGGCCTTTTGCGATTGGTTCGTTTGGTGTAGGAGCATTTGCAGTATTGCCATATCTAGCTTTGCGCGAACAAAATAGAGAATTTACCGGGGAAAAAAATATATTCCTCAAGGTAGTTGATTCGCGCTGGACAGCTATTTTTATTAGTTTGAGCGCTGTCGGTTTAGTTGGCTATGCAATGCTTGCTGGAGACTGGGGAGATTTTATTAAACAATGGCAAACCAGTCAATTTATTCATGTGATGAGCTTGGATTTTTGTATGCTTTGTCTGTTGTTTCCGGCGCTAGTAGGAGACGATATGGTGCGTCGCGATATCAAAAATAAACAAGTTTTTGGGGCGGTTTCGTTTATTCCTTTGTTTGGCGCACTTTTATATCTTTGTTTGCGTCCGCCTTTGCCAGAATCTAGTGGAAAGGTAGCGGAAGAAGCTGTGAGGAGTATGTAGGATAGGGAAATTTATGGGTAGTTGTGAGGGAAACCCCACCCCCCCCCCCCCCCCCCCCCCGGAAACCCCCCCCCCCCCCCCCCCCCCCCCCCGAAACCCCCCCCCCCCCCCCCCCCCCCCCCCGTAAACACCCCCCCCCCCCCCCCCCCCCCCCCCGGGGGGGGGGAAATTTTTAGAGAGGGGAAAAGTGGGTTTTGTTATAAAAAAAAATAAAAAAA
>NZ_JBHFNU010000110.1:0-2995 GCF_041929145.1 Aerosakkonema sp. BLCC-F183
ATTGATTTTTTTATCGACTGCTGTAACCGAATATTATATTCCCGCATTTTGCTAGTAATAATATTCGCGCTGCTATGCTGTTACGTTGTTGGGCTTCCGCCATCTTATTCGAGGGATAAGTGGGCTGAAGCCCAACTACGTACCTAATCTTTTACTCTCTTCTCATTGTAGGAGAGGGGTTGGAGAAGAGGTTAAATATAATTTTGGTGTTCTCGCAATGTTAGTTTATCGGAGGAATATTTTGCTATAATCAGCGTATCCAGCAAATCGTATAGCCCAGTAATCATTCTGTCCCCCAACATAAACTTATGGCTGTGGGGTAAGCGGTTCAGAATCGGGACATACCACTTAATTAAATCGTAGGTTTTCTGGATAATCGGTAACTCGCTCATTGCTCATTTTTCAAAAAAAATTTTTTACCGCCTTCGGCGGAAAGGGTAAAGAAAAAAAGGGAAAAGGGCAATAGGACAAAAGTATAAAGGGCTACAGAGTCCACGCCGCAGCACACACAACCCGAAAACCGTAGTTGAGGCGACTGAGGCCCGCATCGCAGGAGTTGCGATAAGCCGAACGGCAGTGAACGGGATTGCTGTACCACGAACCACCGCGCAGCAGCCGTAATTCATTATCATCACTAGATAACCATATAGTTATATCTTCAGGCTTCTCCTGATAATTTTCATGCCAATGGTCAGCACACCATTCCCAAACATTGCCGTGCATATCAAATAAACCAAAGGCATTAGCTACTTTGAAACTACCAACAGGGGTAGTTTTTTCGCGGTAAATTCCCTTTGGGCCTTGACCGTAAGATCCTGACCAATTTAACTCTTCGTAATCTGTACCTCGGTAATTAGCCAAATCGGTGGTAATTGTCTGGCCAAAATGAAATGGCGTAGTCGTTCCGGCGCGACAGGCATATTCCCATTCAGCTTCACCGGGTAGGCGGTATTCCCGTTTGGCTTTTTGGGAGAGGCGATCGCAGAACTCTACTGCATCATACCACGAAACTCTCTCGACTGGAAGATTTTGACCTTTGAATCTAGATGGATCTGGATTTAGTTCTATATTTACTTTTGGCAACGAAGCTACTGCTTTCCATTGTGCTTGCGTGATGGGATATTTTCCCATGAAAAAGGGTTGAATTGTAACTTGATGCTGAGGTTCTTCTCGTCCATCATAACCTTCATATCTTTCTTCACTTTCCGGTGAACCCATTGTAAAAGTACCACCGGGAATGTAAACCATATCCAGCGTGACACCATTACCTAAATCTTCTGAGAAAAATCTCGCTTTCTGCTTTACTCTTTTCTCGATTTCACCTTTAATATTTACTTGCACAACTTCAAATTCAAACCAATCAGTTCGGTCATCAAGTTCCGAAGGCGACCTTCCACCTGTTGCTTGAGTTATTGGTGGAAAAACAGAAACCGAAGACAGTTGTTTTATCCAAATCCTTTTCAATTCCGCTAAAGCTTCCGAGTCCGAAAAAGATAAAATCAACTGCGTCCATAATTGTTCCGCTAATTCTAAATCTCCTTCTATCTCTGCTTTGAAAGCATTGTTCTTCAAAGTAATTATATCTTGAAAATTGGCAAATTTAGGGAGCAAAATTAAGTAGAGTTTCTTGCCCGGTTCTGGTTTAACATAAGGAAACTGCGTTGGTTGACGATATTTTTGATTTATTTCTGGAACTCGTTGCTGCAAATATCGCTCTAATCTCTCGACAGTTGCACAATTATTTTCACCTTGAATTCGCAATCCTTCTAGCAAAGCTTTTGTAAACGAACCATGTTCTAATTCCTTTATTTCATAAGATTTTTGACTGGGATAACAGGAATAAAAAGTAACGACTCCTTGATGCTTTTCATCACCAATACCTAAAGAATTTCTACCTCCCTCATTCCGACAGGCATCTAAAAATAAAATCACATTACCAGCACCAGAAGAACGCAAACGTTCGGTCACATAATTAACCGAAATAGCAGACCTTTCTATATCATCTGGGTCGCTATCCAACAGCATCAAGTAATCACCATCAAAGGCGCGGATACCGTGACCTGCAAAAAAGAACCAAAGATTATCTCCTGATTGTAATAAAGTTTTCTCCTGTTTATTTTTATCTTTTTCTTTTTCATCGATACGTTTCTCAAACTGCACCCGCAAAAATGTCCGCAAGTTAAGGTAAGTCGGTTGAGTGATGATGGGCTTATTATTTCTAAATGAAATTGGTGGGGAATCTTCGGTAAACAGGAAAACTCTCTCAAATTTAGCTTCCTTGACAAACCAATCCCGCATCGCCTCAGCATCCCGCTTAGCGTAATTGAGATCTTGCGAACGATGATAATTATTGATGCCAACTACAATCGCCCAATTAACCATTATCGCTCTGCCTGCGCTTAAACTTAAGAGTCATCGCCCCTTTTCCTCCCGCTTTCCCACCAACTCCGAACAGCTTCACCTGTCCTTCCCCGTTGATTTCCACCGATAACTCGACTTCATCCAACTGCATTTTAGAACTAGGCGCATCAGCTTCATCGAGTATTTCTCGCATCGCCTGCAAAAACCCCTTCATCTCCCGTTTGAGTTTTTCCACCTCGACAGGCTTCGCGGCGTCCACCACCTCGACTTGCACTTCCACGGGGTCATCATCATCATCATCTCTAGTGATGAGTCCACCCCTGTAGCTTCCTGCTCTAGAATCGGTATCAACCGATACAGTTTCTCCTGTAATTACCCAAATATGTTTTGGTGTATTTTCTGCCATGCACGTTAATCTGTGTTTGTTTTGATGGGATGGGGGATATTATTTCAGAATATCACTCGGTATGGCGATCGTCTGCATTGTATCCATAAATGTATATAAACGTAGGTTGGGTTGAGGAACGAAACCCAACACACTACTAACTATAATTGTTGGGTTTCGCTGCACTCAACCCAACCTACTTCAACAAATCTCTTAATTTCTGACAAGTTGAGGAACGAAACCCAACAC
>NZ_JBHFNU010000111.1:0-69278 GCF_041929145.1 Aerosakkonema sp. BLCC-F183
GAAACTGGGATAGGGGTTTTTTAGTAGTTTGATCGCTACTGGTAGCGAGTCCGCCTCGCGTTCACCGCGATACACAATAGTTCTCGACCCGTTATATAATTCCGTGTTGAGTTGATATCCAGTCAGATTCATGATGATTTCCTTGGAACTTATATCGCACTGGAAAATAGCTGAAAGTTATCTATTATTATCCTGCATAACGACAACATCGTGAAAGTGAGAGTAGTCGATCGCACGCCTTCCGTCAGGCGTCCTGGAAAAGACATCGACAAAACGCATATTCCAAAGGATATCTTCTGCCGTATAATAATGACGGGAGTGTATAGTTTGGGCAACCGTTTCGTCAAGCCCGGTTAGCATAACTATAAACTCAATATTATTATTTGCTAGCGACTCAGGTGTCGCCCCAAACAAAGGACTTGTCTCGTTAATTTGGTGCATCACCGTCCAAGTGAGCGCGAAGATGGGGGACGAGCTGCGAATCAGTTTGAGGTCGTGGAAGCGGCGCAGATGTTGCCCTTCTAAAGTCACTTCATCGCGCATTAAACTCACCCGCACTTGGGCTTCCAAAATTTGGTTGTGGCGTTCGTTGGCAGTGCGGAACATCAGCGTCGGTACGCCGTTATGAGGAGCAATTACGGCGTTGCGACTGAATAAAACCCTAGCAGTGGGTTGAGAAAAGCGGGCGAACATTAGCCCCGTACCCATAGACAGGGCCATCAAACCGATCAAAGCTTCGATCGCCACGACAAAATTCGCGTAATCGGTTTTGGGATACATCGCCCCGTAGCCGATCGAAGCCATCGTCTGAACGCTAAAAAAGAAGGCATCAAAAAATGAGCCAGTCCGGGCGTTTGCAATGCAATCTCCTCCTGCCAAATATGCTAAGGCAAACAGTCCGTTAGCGGCGCAATAAAACAGCACAATTACTGCGAGGAATTTTGGCCAAGAAAGGGTGAGCAGCCAGTGGTATGAATCGCGCCAGTGGGAATGAGATGAGCCTTTACGGATGACATTGAAGCGGCGGTCGTGCGAGCCTCCCAAAGAGATATACAAGTTCGCAAGGCGCGGCAATTTGAGGCGGTGGCGGTCTTTTTTCATTGGCTGTCGCTCAGGCTCAAAATTTTACTGATTTATATTATATTTTTGCCATGCTTGCCAGCATACATAAATTGATAGAATTGCCAGCAGAGCGCGAAAAGCTAAACTGACAATTTCATCGGGCAATTTGGGTAGAAAGCGCGTACTAATCTGAGATCCTAAGAAGCCACCACATCCCAAAATCAGTCCTTCTAAAAGTAAGACATTGCCTTTTAAGAAGTGACCGACACAAGCTGACATACCTGTAATTACTACGACACCTAAACTTGTCTGAACGGCAGCTTTGATAGGTTCTGCCAAGAGTAGCATTTGTAGGGGCACCATAATTACTCCACCACCAACACCAAACAAACCAGCCAGTATGCCTGCTGCACCCCCAGTGGCAATTCTAGCAATACTTTTGGCGATCGGGGACTGAGTATGCTCCCGATCTCCCACAGACTCTCTCGCACTTAGACGCTGACGCAGATGGACTAAGTAGATGTTCAAGAGTAAAAGTAGTGCAAATGCTACTAGCAGAAAAGAGGGGCGAATGCGGCTGGCTATCCAAACGCCGATTTGTGCTGTCACTACAGCGGGAAATCCGATCGCCAACACCCTTTGCCAGCTGAAAAAACCCATGCGCCAGTTCTGTATGCTGCCAGAAATAGCTGTAATCAAAATCGACAGGCTGCTAGTGCCAACGGCTTGCACCGGCGTATACTTAAATGCGACCAAAAAGGGTACAAGTACCGTACCGCCGCCAATGCCCAAAAATCCGGCTAAAATTCCCGCAAATAGGCCAGCGGCAGCCAAAATCAATAAACTGGTAGGTGTCATGTGAGTTTTAGGTTTTATATTTGAGATTGTAGATTTCCTTTAAATTTAAAATCTAAAATCTCAAATTTGCAATTATCAAATACTCGTGGTGTTGGGAATTTAGAAAGGCTTGTGCAATTGAGCCGCGCATCTTACTCTTGAGTATAACTGGCAACTTGATAATTAACTTAGGAACTCTCTCTGGTAAGATGTGTAAATCCTTGCTTTGATAGGGTATGATATGTCTGGAATATGGATTCAGTTCTTGACACTCGGTCTACTAGCTATGGTAGGGGCGATTTTATCCGCAGTTGCGTTCAAAAAAAACCGCCTCTAGCACCCCAAACCTTGCAAATACCTTTATTGTTCTTGTGCGACTGCGCCAAGAGCGATCAGTGTGGTTTTTTGAGCTTCAGTTAAGCCGATAACGCCAGTAATATTCATTCCTTCGTAGGGTCTTTCCGGTATCAGGGTATTCAGGCAATTACCTGTGTTCGCATCCCAAAGCTTAATGGTGCCATCTTCGCTGCCGCTGGCTACAATTTTAGCATCTGGAGTGAAGGCGACCGATCGCACTTTTCGCTCGTGTCCCTCTAAGGTTTTGATGCGCTGGCAATTATCGAAATTACCCACATCCCATAATTTTACGGTATTATTGCAACCACCACTGGCGAGAGTTTTACCGTCAAAACTCCACGCGATCGCTTCTACTCCTTTGTCGTGTGCATCCAAACTGGTTAAGCACTGACAGTTGTTGAGATCGGAAATATCCCATATCTTTATAGTTGCGTCTTCGCTACAACTTGCTAGAATTGAACGCGAGTTATCGGTCTGAGGACGGAAAGCAATTGACCAAACTCCCTTATGATGACCGACTTCCCCTCGCAAAGTGGTGACGTGCTGACAGTTTTCGATGTTGGAAATATCCCAGAGTTTTACTGCTGAATCTTCTCCGCCACTGGCGAGAATTTTACCATCGGGACTGAAAGCTACTTCCCAACTCCAAAGTTCGTGTTCCTGATGTTGTTCTTCTTGCAAATCAATACTTTGCAAACATTTACCAGTGCGGGGATTCCATAATTTTACCGTTCCATCACTGCTACCGCTTGCCAGGATTTTATCATCTGGACTAAAGGCAACTGACAAAACCCAAAGGTGATGTTCTGTAAAAGTATTCAGACATTTACCGGTGCTGACATCCCATACTTTCACGGTAAAATCAGCGCTGCTACTGGCGAGAGTTTTACCATCGGAACTGAAGGTGACTGACTGGATCAAATTTTTGTGTCCCTGCAAGGTTTTGACACATTTACCTGTGTTAATATCCCACAATCTGATGATGTAGTCAGTGCTACCGCTGGCGAGAGTTTTACCGTCGGGACTAAAGGTGACTGACTGTATCCAATTGCTGTATCCCTGTGCGGTATTCAAACATTCACCTGTGCGAGTATCCCAGAGTTTTAAGGTACGATCGTCCGCAGCACTTATTAAGGTCTTACCCAAAGGATGGAAGACAAGTGACCAGATGCAGCTTTTGTGTCCCTGCAAGGTATTTAAGCATTGACCAGTGCTGACATCCCACACTTTTACGGTAGTATCGGCACTGCCGCTGGCAACTATTTTACTATCGGGACTGAAGGCAACCGCTCGAATGATATCTCTGTGTCCCTGCTGTCCCGTTAAAGTGTATTGGCATTCACCTGTGCTGCTATCCCAGAGTTTTGCTGTGCGATCGAAACTGCTGCTGGCGATTGTTTTACCGTCGGGACTGAAGGCAACTGACAAAACGGAAAGTCTGTGTCCTGTCAAAGTTTTGAGGCATTTACCACTATTAATATCCCATAACTTTAGGGTTGTATCGTCGCTACCGCTTACTAAAGTTTGACCGTCGGGACTGTAAGCAATTGACCAGATGCCTTTGTTGTGTCCTTGCAAAGTTTTGAGGCATTTATTTGTAGATATATCCCACAATTTAACTGTGGTATCGACACTGCCACTTGCGAGAGTTTGACCATTGGGACTGAAGGCGATCGATCGTATCCAATTTCTATGCTCTCCCTCTTGATTCAGAGTAAAACTTTGTTGAATATTATCCAGATCGGAAATATCCCATAATTTAATTGTTTGGTCGGCACTGGCGCTAGCGAGAGTTTTGCCATCCGGACTGAAAGCAACTGAAAATACCCAATCTGCGTGTGCGTGATGGGTATAAATTAGTTGACCGCTAGCAACTTGCCACAGGCGAATTTCTCCATCTACATCGCCACTAGCTAAAAGTTTCCCATCCGGCGTTATTGCTACGGACATAATAATGCCGAAGGTTTCCATAAAAACGGATTTAGCTATATTCGCACCTGACAAATTCACGTTCCTTACATTTACGCCTTGCAGGTATGCTTGCCATATTGCTAAATTGGAAAAGTTATATCCGCTTAAATCGGCTTTCATTTGAATAAGCAAATTCAGGACGTTTCCGGCTGCGTATCCCGGTTCTAGCTGCGGAGTTTTCTGCATTTCTGAGAGCAGTTGAATTAAATGTCCTTCCAGGCTTTTGCCCTTTATATACTCCTGTAACCTTTCCTTAATTGGATTTAGTATAAAGCGCAATTGGGCATCTCTAATACAATCTTTACTTAACGCTTTATAAATAGATATATTATTAAATAATTCTAGTTTTAGCGTTTCTATTTCTTCCTGAATTGCCTCGATTAATTGGTCTGTGACATATTCCATTACTACTGGCTGTAGCGTAAACCACGATGCGCTCGTCTCGATTAAGGCTCGCTGTCTCAGAGAGGTTAAAGCATTAGGGAGTTCTCTTTTCGATTCTGATGATATAATGTCTTCGCGCAGTTCGGAGAAAGAAACAAGCTCGCGATTAATTGCCAGCCAATACATAATCTCTTTTTCTGCATCTGACAAGCGACTGAATTGACGTTCTAATAGGTCGCGCATATCATCAAAAACCCCTGTTCCTTGTTCTAAAAATTTCAAAAATTGACAAACTTTAGCATCAAATACATCTCGAATTGCACCCGCCACCATCTTCAAGGCTAGTGGGTTGCCTGTGTAATATTTAATTACGGCGCTCCATTCATTTTCCGAACCGGAAAATGAACCGATCGCCTTAATTAGTGCTTGTGCTTCTTGAACTTTTAAACCTGGCAGAGATAAGGAGCGAACGGGTAGTTTTTCTCCTTCCAATCTAAAGATTTCTCTAGGTTTTTCCCGACTGGTCAGCACTAAGCAACTGTGATGGCGTTCTTCTCCCAATCGTCGCAAAAGATCGCCGTACTCCTGAAATCCTTCTCGATAGTGTCCGGCGCGATCGCCATCGCGCAGTACGGTCTCGAAATTGTCCAGTACCAATAGACAGCGATGTTGGCGTAAATAATGAATCAGCCTAGATATCTTACCATCTACGGTTTCGGGTAATTCGGTTTCTTGTTGATGGGAAAGGAATTCGATCGCATCTGTCAGGATATCTTCTAGTTTAGGAGCATTGCGGAGACTTCGCCAGATCGTAAATTCAAATTTATCCTCAATCTGTTCTGCCAACTTTACAGATAGGGAAGTTTTACCGATTCCCCCCATACCGAGTAGCAACACCAGACGACAGCGTTCTTTTACTATCCATTGTTCTAGGGTAGCCAGTTCTTCCGTGCGACCGTAGAAAACGGAGACATCCGGCGCTTCTCCCCAATTTTGATAATGCTTGATATCTCTATGAGATAACCCCTCAGACCCCTCTTCCCTAGTAGGTGAGGGGGGAGTTATAATGCTTGGCTCTTTTTGTAGGAGAGGAATTGGGGGAGAGGTAGCTTCTTCTAAGGGGCTTTGCAGCGACCAGCGACGCAAAACTGACTTAAAGTTACTTTTAGTTACTTCCTCCCCGAAAGCTTGAGTAAGGATTTTCCATAACTCAGCACCACGATTCTTGATATGTTCCGGATTGTAGCCGAGTTCCTTTGCCATATCTGAATAAGTCTCTCCTTCCCAGGAGCGGCGAAGTATCTGCTCTTGAACATCATCGAGCTTTTCTGAGTGCAGAACTCGATCTACGATAACTAGACCTTCGGCAACATTCATTTTATTAATAGAGATTTCAACGATTTTTATAATATTAACTTACTTTTTCTGACTGCGCTCGCCTTTTTGGGTGAGTTTAACCCCTTGGTTATTGAGCAAAAGCTTGTGACTATTTACTACTTTTCCTCACTGCACACCAGAAAGAACGAAGTTAGATTTAATTCATGAAGCAAACGAGTTGGTCGAAATCAAATGAACGCTATCAACCAACCAATCTTATCAGAAACAAAGTCCAAAAGCATCTTTGCCAGCAAAACTTTCTGGGCAGCAGCATTAACAGCGGTAGCGGCAATTGCGCCGATTGTTGGTGAAGCGGTCAAAGAAAAGAAAATCACGGTCGATCGCACTGTAAATATCGTGATTATTTTGGCTACGACTGGTGCAACTCTAGCCGGACGGGTGCAAGCTGAAAATTCAGTTTATACACCGAACTGGTTACCTGGCCCAAACAAGTCCGATTTGGAAACTAGCAACTCTTGATATTTAACGAGGTTTTTATGCAACTGCGCGATATTATTGCCAACACAAACACTATCTCTTTAGAAACTTTAGCCCAAGACACTGCACTTGCCAAAGAAGTCCAAATTAACCTGTTTCGTTTCGGTTTGCTCGATCCACCAGTTGACGGTAAGTTTGGTTTCTTTTCCACACAAGCGCTGAAATACTTGCAATCTATCCTGAAGATTCAAGAGGCGGGATTGGGGCCACAAACTAGCAAAGCGCTGCTGGAAGTTAAGGAAGCAATTCCGCTGAAGTTGAGCAACGATTTAGCCAGCCGGATTATTAAGTATATGCGCGATAAGCACTACTTTGTGGCGGTGGGCGAGAAGCGCTACAACATTGTTTATCTCGAAGGCGCTTCTGCTGATGGCCAACCCAACCGGGATACTTTCAATGAATGGAACGATCGCCGGATGGTGATTGAAATAGCTACAGGAACTCCCAAAATTGTGGGGAACTGGCTAGCAACAACCGAACCCGGAAATTGGTCTACTCAACATCCTCAAAATGCTAATGGTGTCGCCCGAATTGATTTTGGACAATACCAAGCTTGGCAAGTAGGAACGCATTACGGTAGCGGTCGCGATCCTCATGAAGCGCTGGTACAATGTGGAACGGTGAAAGTATATCGCGATCGCAACAAAGATGGTATTCGGAATGGGGATGCGATCGATATCGGTGCTAACTTTTTCATCAACCAGCATTGGGGTTTTGATATGTCTAAAGTTGAAGGAGCTAGTGCTGGTTGTTTAGTCGGTCAATCTCGCCAAGGTCACCGGGAGTTTATGGCACTAATTAAGCAAGACGTTCGCTATCAATTAAACAACAAATACGTCTTCTTCACAACCGTTATTGCTGGCGACAAGTTAGCTCAAGCTTTCCCAGCTTCGTAGTAGTAACAGGGTGGGCAATGCCCACCCTACTTAAGAGAAATCAGATAAACTATTCAGCCCGGATCGGGATTTAATAAAATGAAACTCCAAGATATTTACAACCAAGACAATTCTGTTAAATTTGAACAAATGGATCGAGAACTAACCCAGCAAGTTCAAGTCCGTCTCAGTTCGCTTTCACTGTTACCGCCTCAAAGTGCAGATGGGTTATTTGGCCCTAAAACAAGAGCGGCTCTCGATGCTTTTACTAATGCTTTCCATTTACCCAGCGGCGTCATTACCAAGGAAACAGCTAAACTGCTCATCCAAGCAAATTCTCTTCCCCTGGAATCGCGCCTATTATCCGATCGCGATTATACCAAAGCTGCTGACCTACTAAATTGTGAGATACCTGTTATCAAAGCGGTGGTAGAAGTAGAAAGCAACGGTAACGGTTTTCTCAAAGATGGACGACCGAAAATTCTGTTTGAAGCTCACAAGTTCTCAGAATTTACTAATCATCGGTATGACTTGAGTCACCCTCATATTTCTAGCTTAAAATGGAAGCGAGAACTGTATAAAGGTGGCGCTAAGGAATACCCGCGCCTAGAGGAAGCTATCAGCTTAAATCGGTCAGCGGCGCTGAAATCGGCATCCTGGGGTTTGTTTCAAATTATGGGATTTAATCACAATCTCTGCGGTTTCAACGATGTAGAATATTTCGTGGCGGCGATGTACGCTTCCGAAGGCAAACAATTAGAAGCTTTTGTGGCGTATGTGCAAAGTAAAAATCTGGCAGGTTTCTTAAAAAATCGGAATTGGGCTAAGTTTGCTTACAATTACAATGGCGAAAGTTACCGCGCCAATAATTATGATGGTAAACTTGCTCGTGCTTACGATCGCTGGTCAAATTCAGTAGCAATTTTGCACTAAATTTTTCATGAGTCATAACCATAGTACCCTAATAAGGTACTATGGTTATGGCAAAAATCGCTACAATGGGTGAATTACCAGAGCTAAAACTTGGGTTAACTTTAAAAGTAGTGACACAAATTGATTATGAACTTAAAAAACTTTACAAACAAGTGCTTAATTTCTGCGATCGGCCTAAGTTCGATCGCCAGCGGATTTTTCGCATTCACATCGCCAAGTCTTGCCGATACAGTTCTAAGGAACGCACAATGGCAGATAACTATTGGCAATGAAAACTCCTGGAATGGTGTAAACGGAACGGGGAATTTAACTTATCGAGGATGCGATACTAAAAATCGCTGTATCTCTTTAAGGAACGGTACAGTTAGTTGCCGAGATGGAGTTTGCACCAGGGCTTGGCGCAATGGAGAATATTCTTATGCGATTACTTCTCCGATAACTGAGAACGGTAACGCGCCCTCAACGTTAACGGTAAGGAAAGGTGCTAGCGTTATTGTTCGCAGTACCGGATTGAGATAGAAATATAGGTATTGGGAAAATTAATAAAAAATTGTAGGTTGGATTTCGCCGATGTGAAAACCAACCTATTGCAATTGGAGGAATAATGCGTTACGCTGTGGTAATTGAAAAAGTAGATTGGTAGAAGATTTCAACGGACAATTTACTAGATTTGGGATATATTTGGAAAAGCGCGATCGCACATCCCCACCAAACCATAACCCAAGATCGATCGCAATCCAAAAGCCCGACAGCCCGATAGCCCAACAGACCGACAGGGAATCAATTCCCTGTCTAATAGCGAAAGTCGGTTAAAACCGACTGAAAAACCACACAAACTCAGTTTCTTACCACCAGTCCTCTAAAGAGGACATTCGCTATGGCGCAGGGGTTTGAATCTTTGGTGGGATGGCGGGCTGACTCATCTA
Organism: Aerosakkonema sp. BLCC-F183; assembly: GCF_041929145.1. Classification (NCBI taxonomy): domain Bacteria; kingdom Bacillati; phylum Cyanobacteriota; class Cyanophyceae; order Aerosakkonematales; family Aerosakkonemataceae; genus Aerosakkonema; species Aerosakkonema sp. BLCC-F183. The sequence goes on from NZ_JBHFNU010000111.1 coordinate 9,221, forward strand.
ATCCAAAACCGCCTCAATTAAATAAAATAATGATATTACTACCTGTTGGGGTTGACTGTGAGCCAAGAAATCATCACTTTTAGCCTGGATACTGAGAAAATAAAAGCACTTGATGAAATTGCATCGGTGTTCGATCGCGATCGCACTGACCTACTCAAAGAAGCGATCGACTCTTACCTACAAGTATACCAGTGGCAGCTAGACCATATCAAATAAAAGGTACGTTGTTGCGCTTCAGCGCCAAAGCCCCAGCGACAAGGAAGTAGCTGCTGCTTTTGCTAGGTGGGGTGAATGAAAATCGTTTCGAGTCGCCTTGCTGTTTCCGATTTAGACGCAGCTTATAATCAGACATCTCCGAAAATCTCAAAACTCCATCTATCGCTATTTTTTAAACCTCTCCCCCAGTAGGTCTGACTTTCCAAAGGCAACGTATCTATAGACTTTTTCGGCAATATTAATAGTGCAGCCGTCACATAACAGGAAAGCTGTAAACCCAAGCCAGAAACCCGGTTTCTTTGAAAAACCGGGTTTCTCATTGCCTAGATGTCAGTTTATTTCCGTCCGCCCACTTACTTAACGGTTGGGTGATAAGAAACTGACAGGATAATTAACTTATCCTATGGGGACTACGGCTTCATCAGACGCAAGCTGTAATAGTTCTTCAAAAACGCATCGAAGGTGATAGCCACAAACCCATCGTCAAAGTTTCGACTCGGGTCTTCTTCTGCAAATACTGGTAGTATTTTTTGTTCTCCATTCTCCTCTGTTATCGTTTTTCCACTATTGTCTTGTCCCCAGGGGTTCCGCAGTAAGATCATCTGCCGACCCTGGGCATCAACATAAGCATTGTGGACACTGTAAGCATGACCTTCCTGTAGTACCCCATTATATAATGGCTTCTGGTCATTGGTGCCGGGTGTTCCAGCCACGACATAGCCACCCCCATCCAATGCAGTTTGAATGCTCTTAAAGATTTCATTAGGCGTCGTGCCTGACGGAAAACCGCTGAACACCCACCCATGCGTTGGATCCAATCTTATACTTGGAGAGTTATACACGCTATATTCTGGATTCGTGGGGGAGTCATTCTTCCAACTAAAAAGTTCGCTGATTTGACCACCCGTAATATTTACAAGAGCCAGCCCCGGATCACCACCGTTGGCTATGGCTTCGTATCCTCCTTGCAAATTAGCAAAAGCCCGTTCAAAAATGGAAGCCCAGATGGGTTGTCCCGACGCATCGGTCGGTTTGGAGGATTGAGCCCATCTTGCCCCATACAACATATCTGATACATTAAGTTCTACCATCCGGCCTTTGTAATTGAATTTCGTCGGATAGGCAAGCACCTGGTTGTCCACGGTGATGGGCACTGATTGGCGTTGATAGTCGTTGAAAGAGATGGTGTAGTTGTTGCCATCGTTAGTAATAGCACTATTAAGCACCGTACTCTCCTTGGAGGCAGCAGTGCTGAGATCTTCGATTTTGCCGAAGGTGGCTGTCAGGGCTGCCATAAAGAAGCAATCGCCGAATCCACCTTGGTGCATGGCGTTTATTGGTTTTGAATTAATCTGACCTCCAGTGAGGGGCTGAACAACCAAGTCAAACTTTACCGGTGTTCCACCGACATTTGTTGTAAGGTTCGTTAGCGGTGTCAGCTCTTGAGAACTCGACGATGAATTGCTTACACTGGCAGTGCTGATAGAGGTCTGCGTCGGCGTCCCCGTCACCGTCGCATTCAAACTGTAGTCCCCAACCCCCGGAGCATCAACACTGGAGGCATACACCACATATTGACCCTCTTGCTGTGTCGTGAAACTCACTCGAGCATCATAGTTGCCGCCTGCGGTGTCGATGTCATCGTTTTCTGCAACTACTTCGCCAGTGATCAGATCCACCACTCTTAGATAAGCATCGAAATCCTTTGATTCCTGAGTCACCGTCACCGTTAACCCAGCCCCTAGATCGGGCAAGAGATAGGGATCGGCGTAGTTATCCGGATCGTTCGGATCGGAGTCATCTTTTTGACTGAGGGTTCCGGTGGTGGGGAGACCGGGGAAGAGCGTGTTATAGCTTTCCGTATCAACGCGGCTACCGGGGGAGTTAATGGCACTAATTTCGTAGGGTGTTGGCACACCAGGGGCAGTCACGCTGACGTAATAGGTGCCTGGGTTGATGCTATCCAGCTGAATTTCATTCGTCCCCTGGGCAACGATCTCATCGATGTCCAGCTGGTTGTTGCCATTGCGATCGCTCCACAAATTCAGGTTGACAGCAGCTTCCTGGTAATCGGTGAACACATCCAGATATCCCTCATTGATCACCTCCAAGCGATAGGTATCCACCGCATCGGTTCCACCAACATAGTCATGCAATTCTGCCTCACCGTCCGGTGGCAACTGGCGAGCGGTACTGGCTTGAGAACCCGCCAAATCCCGGGCTACAGTCCCTGCAACCCCTGCCACATTGAGGTTGTAGTTCGTGTCTCCCTCATATTGTTCCACTGATAGGAAATAATTTCCGGGGTTGAGGGTGACATTTTCGATCGTTTCATTGGCATTGCCCGATCGCACAGACTGGGAGATAACTTCATCCTCTCCCACTTCCCCATCGGCATCGCGATCCTGATACAGCGCCAGATCCGCATCTGCACTCAAGCCAGTCAGACTGAAGTCAACAATGCTCGTTTCTGTTACCTGGAATTGGAAAAAGTCTACATAATCCTCATCGCCCACTTGTCCTTGAACAGTCGCTTTCCCTGGTATCAAGCTCAGTGTAGTCGCCCCAGGTTCGGTATCGTCGAGGGTAGCACGCACAGTACTGAAAGTTCCGGTGATTTGTTCCGCACTCACTCCCTGAACCCGCGCTAAAATCGCTCCCGTAGCCTTCAAGGAAATAAAGGTATCAGAGCCAACGGTTTCCAGGTTTAGATCTGCTTCCGTAAGGGCATCATTTGCCCCATCAGTCAGGGCAAATACATCTTCGCCGTCTTTACTAAAATCGGTGATGACATCGGCGAGGGCGCGATCGGTGGTGCTATGGCGGATATCCAAGACAAACGCATCGGAGCCATCGCCCCCAGTCAGGATGTCCGTCCCAGCATCTCCTGCGAGGAAATCATCACCCTCCCCGCCCAACAAGACATCATTATCGCGCCCCCCAAAGATGACATCATTGCCCCGTTCTCCCAGGATCTGGTCTGCTCCCTGGTTGCCGAAAAGCAAATCAGCCCCACGACCGCCATAGAGGGCGTCTGCCCCCTCGAAACCAGAGATGATATCAGCCCCAGTGTTGCCCAAGATAACATCCGCATTGCCCCAACCGCTGATGCGATCGCTGCCACCAAGACCGCGAATGGGCAGACCAAGGGGATTTTCGGAACTGGCTGCAAATGTATTGGCTGCGTTGTTCAAATCCAAAAAATTGTCAGACACAAATTGCACTCCTGAAGAATGGACAAATTTATCCTCAATGCGAGGGATGAGGGCAGCTTCAATAGACGCATCACTTAGTCAAGAAAACTTGTTAATTGCCCAGGCTATCGAAAAGAATACTGCTGTTTTTATAAAAACACTACTTTAGATAGATGACAATAGTTGATTTAACAAAAATTTACGTAGCGGGCATAGTGCAATGAACGAACAACGGCGTCAAGCCTATCTCGCCTTGATTCAAGAACTCCTCTCCTGTCCCTGTCGGGAGAAAAACCAACTCCTTACAAGGTTTCTGGATTTGAAGACGCTGCTGCGCGTGCGTTGCACGTAATTTAGGAGGAAAAAAACTCCCAACGGAATTGAGGCGGTTTAAAGCAGGTTTTGACACCGGAAGGGCATTATTTGTGCTTGTGCGAATATCGCGCACAGCAATATAAATAGATGCACGGATGAGATAAGCTGTTCTCTAATTGGCAAAATGGAAAACTTTCGTCGGGGGCGCAATAAGAGAGATGCTGATACCGCCAGAAATCCAAGTTATCATTGATAGATTACACCAGGAAATTGATGAGATGGTGCAAGAAGCAACTGTGGGGCTAGATATACTCAGGCGAGTTATGTCTAATTTTCCAGAAAATGTTATACTTGTTCAGTATTTCGCCTACCTTAACGCACTTCTATTTTTCGCAGAAACATCTCGAAGTCAAATCCAAGCGATCGCGCAGACTCTCTCACCAGTCAATGTACCAGCAGAAGTGATTCAGGAGTCTGGTGAAGATTTGGGAAACCTGCTAGGTCGGGTGATAGAAGCAAAAACACGAGTCGAACAAATTCTCAACTTCTTAAGGGGATTACCATGAAAGAATTACCGGATGAAAAAACATTACTTGAAATGCTGGAAGTTTTTAAAGACGCCGAACAGAAAGCAAGAGAAATGTCTGAGTTAGCAACTGCGATCGCCTTAAAATACCAAAAACGAATGGCGCAGATTAGAGAAGAGAAAGAAGTGCAAGTTAGCAGTGCTGAATAAACGTTCCAGGCGTTTCTTAGTTTGATAAACGTAACCAAGCAATCTGATAAATTTCTTCTAAAGCGCGTTCTATTTCAGCTTGCCGACTATTTTCTAACCGCATCGAAAACGCATCTAGAATACTTTCTTTAGTATGATTTTTCACCGCAATAATAAAAGGAAAAGCAAATTTATCCTTATATGCTTTATTTAACAACTGAAATCTCTCATACTCTTCACTACTTAACCTATCCAATCCCGCACCCGCTTGTTCTTGCACGGAAGATTCACTCATTTTAACTTTACTACCCAAATCCGGATGCGATCGAATTAGTTCCAACTGTTCCTCCAAACTTGCATTTCGCACCACTTCCACCATCGCCTGATGCAAAGATGATAAATCTGCAAAAGGTCGCTTATCATACACTCTTTCAGCAACCCAAGGCGAATCTTCAAAAATTCCACCCAAAGTGGCGATAAAATCTGGCTGACTCAATTCATTTATTTCAGCTATTTGATATTCCATTACCCTATATTCCCAACCAAAATTCTAATATACATCTGCGTTCATCTGCGTTTATCTGCTGATATCTGCGGTTAAACCTAAATCCTATTAACTCCCGCGATAAGTACTATAAGACCAAGGCGACACCAACAAAGGGACGTGATAATGCGCGTCAATATCCGCAATCCCAAAACGCACCGGAACGCGATCGAGAAAATGTGGTTGAGGCGTTTTAATTGACTGTGCGGTAAAGTATTCTCCCACCTCAAATATCAACTCGTAAACACCTACCTCTAATTCACCCTCAGAAAGTAATGGTGCATCAATACGTCCATCTTGATTTGTATGCACTATTTTAAGTAACTTTCTACCATCATCCTGCGGGGTAAGAAACCACAATTCTATTTTCATATTTACAGCGGGAATACCTTTCGCTGTATCGAGTACGTGAGTGGTGAGTTTACCTGCCATTCTTGATTAATTTCTGGTTATTGTTAATTTAATCATTCCGTAGGGAGGACGCGGATCGCAATAAGATTTGATTTTTTCGTTATCTTCGGAAACAAATGCGCTATCCCAAAGACGATTTTGAGCGGTGAAGGAAACTTCTGCCATTTGGGGGAAACGATTTAACAATCTAGTTCCCATTTCGTGAATGAGATGCTGAATCGATTTGCTGACAAATTCATGGAAGACAACTTGCACCAAATCGCGCACTTGTTCGGGTGCAATGTATTGGGATAAATCGGGGTTGATTGCATTTCCCGCATCGGTGTATTTCCAGAAAACATCGAGATAGATGAATAGGGGTCGATCGATCCGTTCGGGTAATGTGGTATAGTTGTCGCGATCGAAACTGGCAAAAGAACTTCCCGTAATCTTAATGAGTTGGAATCCAACTCGTCCGCATTCGTGAGATACTATTTTTATATTATCGCCATCGCGGTTAATATAGAAAGTTGCGATCGCACTATCGTCATGCAGCCTACTAAACAAAACATTGCTATCTGTAAAAGTACCATCTTGCGGAACTGACGCCGCCATAAACGGTTGTTCTTTTCCCGTTATCCGCAGGGAAGACATTTGGGGATAAGTCGCCAAAAATTGCTGACCGAGGAAATAAAGGAAACCTTCTAGGGTAGAGTTAGTGTATGCGATCGCATTTTGCAAAACAAAGTTTTTCATCGTATCCGTAGCGACCACATTTCGATTATCACCCTCTGTATAAGCTGGCAGAAAATTATCGCCAAACACCTCCACGCCAACATCGACAGCAAACAGGATATTTTCTTTGCCAGCAAACGCCGACTCAGGTATTTTTGTCAATCCCGACATCGGTTTACCGTAAGTGCGATAAACCGTAACTTCTTCTTTACCGTAGCTGATTTCGTAGTTCATATCGATTTGAGATTTTAGATTGATAATATTAAAAAGCCTCGCTCTTTAAAATCCCAAAAAATTGTACCAAATAACTGTAACAAAAATAACAAAAAGAGGAAGTTGCCATGACTACAGTTTACCCCCGCGATATGGTCGGTTACGGTGCGAATCCACCGCACCCAAAATGGCCGGGAGATGCCCGCATTGCTTTACAAATCGTCATGAATTACGAGGAAGGTTCGGAATATTCTATCCCCGATGGGGACGATCGTTCGGAAACTTATTTGTGGGAAGTTCCCGGTGCGTCGATGGGGCCAGGAAATCGGGATTTAATCGTGGAATCGGTGTACGAATATGGCAGCCGATCGGGGTTTTGGCGGTTGATGCGGCTGTTTGCAGAACGCGAGATCAAAATTACCGTTTTTGGTGCTGCATTGGCCTTGGAGCGCAATCCAGAGGCGGCAGACGCTATTGTTGAGGCTGGATACGATATCTGCTGTCACGGTTGGCGCTGGATCGGCTATCACTTATTAAGTGAAGAGGAGGAACGGGAACATATTCAGCGTGCGATTAAGTCGCTGGAAAAAACCACTGGTAGTCGTCCGTTGGGGTGGTATTGTCGTTACGCACCGAGTTTAAATACGCGCAGGTTAATTGTAGAAGAAGGTGGTTTTCTCTACGATTCTGATGCGTACAATGATGATTTGCCTTATTGGGTGGAAGTGGAAGGAAAACCGCATCTCGTGATACCTTACACTCTCGATAATAATGATATGAAATTTTCGGTTGCGCCCGGATTTAATAGCGGCGATGACTTTTTTACTTATCTCAAGGATGCTTTCGATGTGCTTTACAAAGAAGGCGAAGTAGCACCGAAGATGATGTCTGTGGGATTGCATACCAGGCTGGCGGGACGACCGGGAAGAACGGCTGCACTGGCGCGATTTTTAGACTATGTGCAAAAGCACGAAAAAGTTTGGATTTGTCGCCGGATTGATATTGCGGAACATTGGATTAAAAATCATCCATTCCAGCCAAAATAATTCCGATCGTACAGTGTTGGGTTTCGCTATCGCTCAACCCAACCTACAATTAGAAAATTGTACTAAAGGTTGGGGTATCTTTCCACTATTTTGAATTGTTGCCAGAGGCGCGTTGCTGAATTCGCCTCTGCTTGAGTGTTGGCGATCGCAAAAATTTGTTGTTCGTATCCAGTCGCTTTATCGTATTCACCGAGATAACGATAAGCTGTCACCAAATTTTGCAAACAAATCGCTTCGCCTTGGCGGTTTTTCACTTCCCTTTGGATGGCTAAACTTTGGTTGTAGTAATCAATTGCTTGGCGATAATCTCCCAGAGAATAGTAAACAGTGCCGATATTTCCTAAAGCATCTGCTTCCTCTTGGCGGTGTTTAATTTGACGTGCGATCGCTAAATCCTGCTGAAGGAATTGAATAGCTTTTTCCCGATCGTCGATCAGAAAATAAGCATATCCAATATTTCCCAAAGCTTGGGCCTCGCCAAGACGATTTTTAATTTCTCGATAAATTGTGAGCGCTTTTTGCCAAGAGTTTAAAGCCGCCTCGTATTGGCGGTTTTTTTGCGCTTGTGCAAAACCTTGTTGTTGCAATCTATCTGCTTCAGCTTGGCGATCGCGTACTGTTTCAGCCTCGACTTGGCTTGCCAAAGATGAGGCTGAAAAATAGTACAACAAAGGGAGTTGAACAGAAACTAGGAGAGGAATGAAGGCGAGGATTTTAATTTGCGATCGCACGAGCGTTGGCATAATATTGAGGTACACCAATAATGTCTTATTGAAAGACAATTAAGTTCCCACCTCAGCAACTACTGTTTGGATTTTTTATAAGCTGCCCACCCGCCAAAATCAGAAACATCAGGCCATTGATATTGTTCTGCTAACTCTCGCGGGTACAGCATCGCGGTAACTTCTTCCCCATCTGACAAAACTACCTTTCCTGCATACAAATTAGGTGGTTCTGTAGAAAGTAAATAATCGTATTGTTCCGCCGTCAATTCGTAAACCTCACCTGCAATAGCAATGCCTCCTTCTGCTACCTCATAAACACCGGGATGCCAATCTTTTTCTACAGCGTGCATCCGGTATTTTGGCAAGGTAACTGCCTCCTTGATAAACTTGGCAGATTGCAAATTTTGGTGATCGGGTTGACCCCGTAGCGCCGAACCGCAAATAAAGAAGCGCTTTGATTCCATTTGACTTTCATCCTTTCTTTCGCTTTCTATAATTAATATCATTTTTTTGGTGATTTCGGGTCGAATATCCTGTAAGGACACAGCATAATTAAAATTTTCGTATCGCCGACATCTTGATGATGCCGTTTACCTAAAAATGTTCAATATGAACATTTGCATCATAATTTCCCAAGGGTTCGATACGTTGCCCGTAACTCTGCGTTAAAATTTTATCATAATGTCGCAAGAAAACTCCCGTTATAGCGTTAGCTTAACGGGAGTCTTCTTGCGACCAGCTAATTAATTGAGCCATAGCGAATCAGTATGGTTTGACAAAAGCGTTTCTCAACGCTAAACTATTAACAACCCTGGATTGATAGAGAGATGCAAACAGCTTTAAAGGTAAGATTGTATCCAAACAAAGAACAGCAGATAGCCTTAGCCAAAAACTTCGGCTGTTGCCGTTTCGTTTGGAATTATTACCTAAACAAGACAAACACTCAATATCAAGAGACTGGGAAGGGAATGAGCTATGGCGATATGGCGAAAGACCTGACGCAATTGAAGAAACATGAAGATTTTCTGTGGCTACAAGAAGCGTCTTCTTCCGCATTACAACAATCGCTCAGAAACCTAGAAGCAGCATTCAAGAACTTCTTTGAACATCGGGCTAATTTGACGAAGTTCAAAAGCAGACATCAGAAGCAATCGGTGAGATACCCAGCAGGTTGCTCGGTAAAAGGTAATGGGATCCAACTCCCCAAGTTGGGAATTGTCAAAGCAGTAATCTCAAAAAAGATAAGCGGCAAAATCAAGTCCGTAACTGTCACAAAAGACAGTACGGATAAATATTTTGCCGCTATTTCGTTGGAAGTCGAAGATACCCCAAAAGCTAAACAGGGTAAAATTTCGGGAGTTGATTTAGGTCTTAACTCCCTGGTAACGGTTTTTGATGGAGAAACCATTTACAAGGTTGAGCCAATTAAACCTACTAGGAAATACGCCAAGAGATTAAGACGGAAACAACAATCATTATCTCGAAAAAAACTTGGCTCTAATAACCGAAAAAAGCAGGTTAAAAGAGTAGCCAAGGTTCACCAGAAAATCACAAATACAAGACAGGATTTCCTGCATAAACTCTCTCGTAAATTAGTTGACGAAAACCAAGTCATTGTAGTAGAAGACCTTTGTGTAAAAGGACTAGCACGCACCAAATTGGCTAAATCTGTTTTAGATGCTGGGTTTGGAATGCTGGTAAACTTCTTAGGCTACAAGTTGAAAAGAGTTGGTGGAACTCTTGTAGAGGTTGATAGATTCTTCCCTAGTACGAAGCTTTGTAATTATTGCAAGTTTAAGAATGATTCCCTTACCTTGAAAGATAGGGAATGGACTTGTCCTGAATGTGGAAACCATCACGATAGGGATGGGAACGCCACGAAAAATTTGAGGGAAGAGGGGATTAGGATTCTATCAACAAATACGGTAGGCCATACCGAATTTCAAGCTTGTGGAGAGGATGTAAGTCTCGTTAGTGGTTCCACTAAAAAGCGTTTCTCTATGAAACAAGAATCTCCCGTTATAGCGTTAGCTTAACGGGAGAGTGTCAAAATCAATTACCAGTTTTGGCTATGACGGTAAATTCTGTTATCTACGTAAATCAAGAACGGCTAAACAACAGCATCTCTCGTTTGGCGGAAATCGGGAAACTGCCCGATGGAGGGGTGCGCCGCATTGCTTACAGTCCAGAAGATTTGCAAGCACGGGAATTGGTGAAAAGATGGATGACAGAAGCAGGGATGAACGTGCGAATTGATGCTGCCGGTAACATGATTGGCACTTATCCCGGACAAGTGGAAAAAGCACCAGTTTTGGCAACAGGTTCCCACATAGACACCGTTCCATCAGGGGGAATATATGATGGAACGCTGGGTGTTTTGGCGGGAATTGAAGTTGTGCGAGTTTTCAAAGAAAACAATATCAAATTAATCCATCCGCTGGAAGTAATTGTATTTACAGATGAAGAAAGCACGATGCTTGGCAGTAAAGCTATGTCCGGTAATATTGTCAGCAATCCGGAATATTATCGCCGCGATGATGGCACCTCAATTCAAGCTTGTTTAGAACGCATTGGTGGTAACTGGGATAAGCTTAACACAGCGCAGCGCAGTAAATCTGAAATAGCTGCTTACTTAGAGTTGCACGTCGAACAAGGGATCGTCCTAGAAAATGTGCGTAAACAAATAGGTATAGTGTCGGGAATTGTCGGACAAAATCGATTTAATATCGCCGTTACTGGTAAGGCTAATCATGCCGGAACTACGCCAATGCAAATGAGAAAGGATGCGTTAGTTGCGGCTTGTCAAGTTGTTTTAACTGTGAATAATTTAGCGATAAATAGCCAGGGAGATATGGTAGCAACTGTGGGCGCTTTTAACGTTTGGCCGAATGCTGTCAATATCATCCCCGCCAAAGTAGAAATGAGCCTAGATGTTCGCGATATTTATCTATATAATATATATAATCTAGCCATAAACTTGCAAAAGCAAATATCAGTAATTGCAGCCAACACGCAAACGAAAATTTCCATGCAGCCGACTTTGCGGGTAGAACCAACCTTAGCCAAAACGGAAATAAAAGATGCGATCGCACAATCTTGCCGTCAATTACAATTAAGTTATCACCATCTCCCCAGCCGCGCCGGTCACGATGCCCAAGAAATTGGCAAATTTACCGATATGGGGATGATTTTCGTACCTAGCGTCGCCGGAATCAGTCACTCGGAATTAGAATATACTTCAGCAGAGCAATGCAGCCAAGGCGCTAACGTTTTGCTGCAAACTTTGATACAATTAGACCAAATGTATCCGGTTTAAATTAATTACTATATCCGCTAAAATTAGATAACTAAATGGATCTGCATTACATCGAAACCTACTTACGTCCTAAAAATTTACAAGCCCTGACCAACTGGCAAACCGGATGGGCTTGGTTGGCAGGCGGGACGTGGCTGTTCTCCGAACCGCAACCCCATCTCAAAGTTTTAGTAGACTTAGACGATTTAAACTGGGGAGAAATAGAAGTTACGCCGTCAGGTTTGGCAATTGGCGCTACCTGCAAAATGGAGAAATTATTGCATTTTTCCTATCCGGAAACTTGGACGGGAATAAAAGCATTGCAAAGCGCAGTTCACCATTTGGCATCTTTTAAAGTTACCAATATGGCGACGGTAGGAGGGAATATTTGTCTGGCTTTACCTGTCAGTAACTTTGCCCCTGTGATGGTAGCATTGGGAGCAAGTTATGAAATATTCGATCGCACTTACCAACCTTATCAAATTTCCGCTTTAGAATTCCAAACTGGCGCACAAAAAACCATCCTGCAACCTGGAGAAGTTTTGCGAAAAATTTGGATTCCTCAATCTAATTTAGAATGGCTGGTTAACTTTAAACGCATCGGCGTTACTACCGCTGCTTATGCGCTTTCAATTGTCGCAACAGCCTATAACCCAAAAACATCACAAGTGCGATTTGGCTTGGGTGCTTGCGTTTATGCACCACGGCTGATAGAGTTTTCCCATATCCCCACATCAGGGGAAATTGCCGAAGCATTGTTATCTCAAATTCCTCCGTCGGAATTTATCGAAGATGATAAAGCTAGTGCAGCTTATCGCCAACACTTAACTCAAATTTTAATGCAGCGATCGCTCGCCGAAATACTATGTCAGAATTCATAACATTTCAAGTTAACGAACAAACCTATACTGAAACTACCGTAGCCGGAACGACGCTTTTAAGTTTATTGCGCCATCTCGGTTGGTATGGAGTGCATCGCGTTTGTGAATCGGGAGATTGCGGCGCTTGCACTGTTTGGGTAGACGACAAACCGATTCATAGCTGCATTTATCCAGCTATGCGAATTGAAGGAAAATCTGTCACTACAATCGAAGGTTTGGCAAAAGATGGAAAGTTGTCTTCTATGCAGTCAGCGTTTCTAGAAAAGCAAGGTTTTCAGTGCGGTTTCTGCACTCCTGGCGCGATAATGACGGCAGAAAAAATCAACTGTAAAACGGAAACAGAATTGCGTTCTGCTTTGAGAGGAAATATCTGTCGTTGTACTGGTTATCAACCAATAATTGAAAGTATTCTGCTGGTCAGCAAAGCAGATTTAATCCAACATCCAAAATCCCAAATCCAAAATTCGGTGGGTGAAAGTATTCCCAAACAAGATGGCATAGAAATTGTCACGGGAAAACCAGTTTATACACCAGATTATACCCCGGTTGGATTATTGCATTTAAAGGTATTGCGTTCTCCTCATCCGCACGCACGCATCCGCCACATTCGCACCGACAAAGCGAAAGCACTCCCAGGAGTTCATGCCATTTTCACTCACGAAGATGTACCGCGAATTCCCTACACCACGGCGGGACACGCGGAACCGCAACCAGATCCTCTCGACCATTATTTATTAGATAATAAGGTAAGATTTGTAGGCGATCGCGTTGCTGCTGTCGTTGCCGAATCTGTCGCTATTGCAGCAAAAGCTTGTCAATTAATTGAAGTCGATTATGATATTTTACCACATATCATCGACCCAGAGAAAGCGATGGAAGCAAATGTGGTGGTAATTCACGATGAACCGGAATCTTGTCAAATACCGGAACGCGATCGCAACATTGCCGGAAAAGTTATCTTAGAAAAAGGCGACATCGAAAAAGGCTTTGCCGAAGCGGATTTCATCATCGAAGATACCTACAATGTGCCAGCAGTTCAGCACGCACACTTGGAACCACACATCAGCATTAGTTGGCTAGACGAAGATGGCAATTTAGTCATTCGTTCCAGCACGCAAGTACCTTTTCATTGCCAAACATTACTAGCCAAACTCTTCGATTTACCCAAAGATAAAATCAGAGTATTCAAAACTAAAATCGGCGGCGGCTTTGGCAACAAACAGGAAATTTTAAGTGAAGACCTTTGTGCCTTTGCTACCTTAAAAACAGGTCGTCCCGTGCAATGGGAATTCACCCGCCACGAAGAATTTACGGCTACGAATAGCCGCCACGCAATGAAAATTCGCCTGAAAACTGGAATCAAGAAAGATGGTACGATCGTAGCTCAAGATATGACCGCAATTTCCAATACAGGCGCTTACGGAAATCACGCTACCACAGTAGTTTATCTCACTGGTTGTTTCCCTCTCGGTTTGTATCGTTGCGCCAATCAAAAATTTATCGGTTATGCCGTTTATACTAACACAATGCCAGCCGGAGCATTTCGCGGTTACGGTGCAACCCAAGGCAGCTTTGTAGTAGAATCTCAATTAGATGAAATCGCCGAAAGACTAAATATCGATCCAATAGAATTGCGCCTCAAAAATATTATCAATTCTGAAGATATCCTCAGTTTAGGAACTAGAGGTGATGACCATTTCCATGTAATTGGCAGTTATGCCATTCCCGAATGTTTTGAGAAAGTCACGCAAGCACTTGGCTATATTCCGGGAATACAACCAATCGCAAACGGTCATCTGCGGCGCGGTTTTGGATTTGCAGTGGGAATGCAAGCCAGCGGTTTAGCTAAAATTCATGCTGCTGGCGTCAAACTATCTTTAAAAGAGAATGGAAAATATTTGCTCAAAACTGGCTCGATCGATGTCGGTACAGGTTCCGATACGACATTAAGACAAATTGCCGCTCAAGTGCTTGGCGTTGCCATTGCCGATATTGAAATCATCGCGGGAGATACTCAAACCACGCCTTACGATGCTGGTTCTTACGCTTCAGCAACTACTTATATTTCCGGTCAAGCTGTAAATTTAGCTGCTCAAAGATTACGCGATCGCATCTTGGCAGTTGCTGCTAATATTGGGAATTGTCAAACAGAAGAATTAATTCTAACCGCTAACACAGTGCAATCCTCAAACGCAGAAATTTCTCTGCAAGAAATAGCCCAACAGGAATCTTTAGAAGTAGAATTAGAATATGCGGCTGATAAATGTTCTATGACCTTCGCCGTGCAAGGTGTGGAAGTAGAAGTAGATACGGAAACAGGACATATTAAAGTTCTCCGTTGCGTACAAGCGATCGATATCGGCAAAGCAATCAATCCCAGAATTTGTGAAAGTCAAGCTATCGGTGGTATGGTGATGGGATTGGGTTATGCTTTATCGGAAGAACTGCGAATTGACGCACAAGGAAACACGCTTAATCCCAGGTTCAGAACTTATCAACTTCCCACAGCACAAGACATACCCCTAATGCAAGTTTTCTTAGTAGAAAAAGCCGACCCTTACGGCCCATTTGGTGCAAAAGGAATAGGCGAAATTTGTACTAATTGTACTGCACCTGCGATCGCCAATGCCGTTGCTCATGCTACTGGTGTTAGATTAACCCAATTACCGATGACACCCGAAAGAATTTGGAAGGCATTTGGCAGCTAGTAGTTGCTAATTTTTTATAAGAATAAGTTACTGTTTTTCATATACTAATATGGAGTTAACGATGACTGAAGCAATAGTTAACGATCAAAATAGTGAAATTAAAAGAAACTATATTAGCCATCTCTTAGAACAGTTAACAGTTGATTATCAAAACACCAAACCAGAACGAAAGCAACTTGCCGATCTATCTCCTGTTTCGGAAGAAGAATTTACAGTATTAGAAGAAATCGAGTTGCTAACGGTGGATATCCGAGGCTATGCTAGCCAAATCCAAGTGCAAGGTTGTGTTAATAACGAACAGGAAGCAATTGAGCGGTTGGAAAATATGGGAGTTTTTGATATTTCTGCGATCGCACAATTTTACTTCTCAACAAATGGAGAATTACCGCAAATGAAAGCTTATATTCGGATGTTGGATTACTTACGATTATTGACGATCGAATATTTGCGATCGCACTTTCCCATCCATTAATTAAAATACGTTGGCGTAGCCTGCTGTAGGCATATCGCCTCTGCTGAAAGAAATTTGATGTAGCCTGTAAAAGGATTCGGTACGATCGGACGAAGCGAAGGTAGCTTATGACTTATACTTCATCAAGATTCCTGACTTTTGATGAATTTCTGAATCGGTACGGTGACAACCCACGCTACGAACTCGCTGATGGAGAACTAATTGATATGGAACCTACGGGGGAACACGAAGCGGTTGGGGGAAAGCTGGCGACAAAAATTAGTGTTGAAATTGAGCGACAGAACTTACCTTGGCTTTAATTGCGATCGCTTGTATATCCTCTTTACCAAAAATCTTTTAATTTCCCTAGCTTCCAAACACCATAAATAAACCATCAACTATATTCGATTTTATCGATAATATTTCTTGATACCATTTCTCTAGCTTAAGTTACAAATTGTTATATAGTATTAAAAGTCGGCTTTCCTCATTTGCCCATGTTCTTCTTTTTACCATTTTTTCCAGTAGCGCAAATTCCAGAACCAGCAATTGTCGATCGCCGTTTCGTTACCCAAACCAGCGAAATTCGTCCTCTACCGGGACAACTCGATCGGGTTTTGGTTTTCAACAGCAATAGCCCAGAAGTAGTGCAGACAGAGGGAATTTTGCTTTCCACTTTTCCTGCTGATGGCAAAGCATTCCCCCAAGCACACCTGAACAAACCTTTGGTGGGACGCTTCGATTTATTTTCCCATCACATTGCGCGATCGTCCGTAGACCTACGTTCCATGTATCAAGGTTTACTCGTTTACAATCCGAACTCGGAACCCGTGACGATCGAAGTTCTGCAAGCTGTCAGTTATGCTAACAACCCGGATGCGCCATTTATCGATTTACCAACAATCGTAGAAGATCCCATTGGCAGCGTATTTTCTGGGCCAGGATCGCGGGTCATGGGAGAGATTTTGCGCGGCAAAAACCAGCCAAATTTTCCTTCCAAGCTGATAATTCCACCGCAACAAACCCAGATGCTATTTAGTTTACCCATTTTGCGATCGAGCGGTCGCACCGTCTTCATGCGCTTGCAAAGTAGCGCCCCAGTTTATATGGCAAATTTAGCCATGTATGCGATTCCCAATCCTATCGAAATTAGTCTGGAAGATATAAACGTATTCGATCCCGAAAATTATTTATCTCCACCTCCAACTTATCGCGAACCAACCCTAGAAGAATGGCAAAATCTCTTAATTTCCGGCAGATTGGCAGAACCACGCGATCGACCGCCCATCGACCCAGAAAAACAAGATAGTGAAAATTTAGAAAAAGTTTTTGGGAGAGTCGCGGGAGTTTCGATCGGTTCCGAATGGAATACTCGCATTACCGATCGACAAGGAGAAGAAAATCTCACCATTCCCACACCGGGAAATGCTTTTTCCTATCCCATCAGTACCGTTAATTATATTACTCTTGGCACCAGGCAAGTACAAAGCGCACAAATGGCGGTAGGCTATCCCGATACAGCTTTAGCCGCGCATGGAAATTACGGCGTGCGCTATCACTTCACCCTACCTTTATTTAACAATAGCAATACTGCCAAAACAGTTACCGTATCGATGCAAACACCTTTTAAACAAGAAAACAATCGCGATCGCCTTTTCTTCGTTGAACCACCCCAAGGACAAGTTTTCTTTCGCGGTACAGTGCGGGTTAATTACATTAACGATGCGGGAATAAACCAAGATAAATTCTATCATTTAGTGCAGCGTCAAGGTCAGCTAGGAGAACCTTTAGTTACTTTAAACATACTTCCCAACCAAGTTCGCCAAGTAACTGTTGATTTTCTCTATCCTCCCGACGCCACGCCACCGCAGGTAGTCACGGTAAAAACTTTGCCATAATAACCCAAGTTGCTACTTATAAGATTACGGCTACTCTTTGGTACGTAGTTGGGCTTTATCCCACTTATGCCCGGTTTCATAAGAGGGCTAAAGCCCAACTACATACTTTTATGTAAATAACTAGCAACTTACGTTAATATTTGCGATAGTCAGTTTGCTAAGCTAGGGATACGGCAATGCCGTGTCCCTATTAACTTATTCCGCAGACGGCATCTCGTTTAACACTTTGTGAAAGTCTGCCAAAGAACCAATTACGACCGCAATCTTAAGAAGCCTTTTCAGCACAGATACCCGATCTATGCCATTAATCGCTTCGACTATCGAACTTGGCACATCTCCAAATCGCGTTTCGAGGATATCGATCGCATTCTCTCGTGAAGTTTCGATAATCGCTTCCTCTTTTGCCAGCCGTTCGATACTGGTGACGTACCGCATTCTACTAGCCTCCTCGTAACTTCTCGCTACTTGTTTAAAACTAGACGCCAACTCTTTTGGCAAAACCATTATCCAATCAATAAATCGAAACAGTTGCACAATATCTTCGCGACTGTATCCGCGATCGTACAACCGTCTGACTAGGTTCAATTTCCACTGTAAACGACTCTCTGGATTTTGTGGTGTCGCCTTTGTCCGCAAATGGGCCATCACCACCATCCCAAAGGGATTGGTAGTTTGTTCTAGGCTTTCCCATTGCGCTTCGTAGTCCAAAAGTTTCGCGATCGGAAACTCCAAGCTGACCCGACACCCACCCAACTCGTAACCATAGCGATCGGGTCGCCAATTTTCCCGATCGTCCGCCAAAACTGCCAAACTGATGACTCGCTGTTCGTGGCGATCGAACAAGCGATAATTATAGGTGTACATCCGCTTGGCAAATTCGATATCATAGCGTCCTTGGACTTCTACATGGACTAATACCCAAACTTCCTCGCCATCCAGCAACCAAACCTTTGCCACCTTGTCCACCAGACACTTGCCAATTTCTGCATCTGGTTCCAGTTGTTGCAGTTCGTTGTCCAGAAACTCGTAAGGTCGCGTCCAGTCGATCGCAGCATAAGCTAGAGGAAAAAAGAATTCCAAGAATTGCGGAAAATATGCTTCGATAACTTCTTTCCAAGGACTATCGTAATCCGTGCGTTGCTCGGTCATTCGATTTTGGATTCTGGGATTTTAGATTTTAGATTATCCCCAAAACTGACAGTTAAAAGAAGAAACCGGGTTTCTGGGTGTCTCAACCTGCATTAAATTTTGTTAAGATTGTTTCGGCCATAGCGATCGCACTCGTGTGGCGCTAAACTTCCCCTGCTACTTCCTTGGAGACTCTGAATGCTGCGACTCGAACATATCAGTAAAATATACCCCACCGGCGAAGTCCTCAAAGATGTCAACTGGGAAGTCAAGCCAGGAGATCGCATCGGCTTAGTCGGCGTCAACGGTGCGGGTAAATCTACCCAACTCAAAATTATCGCAGGCGAAATCGAACCCACCGCAGGCGAAATCATCCGTCCCGCCAGTTTGCACATTGCTTATCTCACCCAAGAATTTGAAGTTGACCCCACCCGCACTGTCAAAGAGGAATTTTGGCGTGCTTTTGTGGAAGCGAATAAAGTTCATGAAGAACTGGCGCAGGTACATCGAGATCTGGAAACTGCTACGCCAGAAGAGTTAGACAAACTTCTCCGCAAAATGGATAAGTTGCAGCGGCAATTTGAAGCTTTAGACGGTTACGGTTTGGAATCGCAAATTGATAAGATATTGCCTGAATTGGGATTTGAGCAAGGAGATAGCGATCGTCTCGTCAGCGCTTTTAGTGGTGGCTGGCAAATGCGGATGAGTTTGGGTAAAATTATCCTCCAAAAACCCGATTTGTTGCTGCTGGACGAACCGACGAACCACCTCGATTTGGAAACGATCGAATGGTTGGAAACTTACCTGAAAGGTTTAATCACTCCGATGGTAATTGTTTCCCACGACCGCGAGTTTCTCGACCGCCTCTGCACTCAAATTGTCGAAACAGAACGCGGCGTTTCCTCTACATATTTAGGTAACTATTCCGCCTATTTGCTCCAAAAAGCGTCAGCGAAAGAAGCGCAACTAGCCGCCTACGATCGTCAGCAAAAAGAACTGGAAAAACAACAAGCTTTCGTTGACCGTTTCCGCGCCAGCGCTACTCGCAGTACCCAAGCCAAAAGCCGCGAAAAACAATTAGAGAAAATCGAAAAGATTGAAGCACCGGAAGGTTCTTTAAGAACGCTACATTTCCGCTTCCCACCAGCGCCTCGCAGCGGTCGCGAAGTTGTCGAAATTAAAGATTTGGTGCATACTTACGATGATAAGATATTGTTTTTAGGTGCGGAATTGCTGATTGAGCGAGGCGATCGCATCGCATTTCTCGGCCCCAATGGTGCTGGTAAATCGACTTTGTTGCGGCTAATTATGGGTATGGAAAAACCCACTGAAGGTAAAGTGAAATTAGGCGCACACAATGTTATTCCCGGTTACTTTGAACAAAATCAGGCAGAAGCTTTAGATCTGACTAAAACTGTCATGGATACCATCCACGACGAAGTACCAGATTGGAAAAACGAAGAAGTTCGCACGCTGTTAGGTCGTTTCTTGTTTAGCGGCGATACGGTATTCAAACAAGTTGGCGCTTTAAGCGGTGGAGAAAAAGCGCGTTTGGCTTTAGCGAAAATGCTGCTGCGTCCGGCAAATCTACTAATATTAGATGAGCCGACAAACCACCTCGATATCCCAGCCAAAGAAATGCTGGAAGAATCGCTGCAAAACTATGATGGGACGGCGATTATAGTTTCGCACGATCGCTATTTTATTTCCCAAGTTGCTAACAAAATTGTGGAAATTCGCGACGGCGAATTTCGCGTTTATCTGGGAGATTATCACTACTATTTGGATAAAATTGAGGAGGAAAAAGAACAGGCGAAATTAGCTGCGATCGCAGCCGAAAAAGCCGCCAAAAAAGCGGCGAAATCTGCTAAAGAAGCGGAAAAAAAAGCAGCCGCCAAACGCAAATAAGCAGCCTATTGTGCAGTCAAAAAATGATGAAACTGTACAAATATGTAGGTAGCAACGAAATTCAGCAAAAGGTAGCTGCTTTCCCAGTCGGTTTTAGAATAGAGTCTGTTTCGGATTTGGAAGCTTGGCTTTACCAAAACAGGCAGAAACCGAACGCATCGGGGTTAATTGCAGCTACTATCACCACAAAAACGCGAGAACCTAAACTAAATCCATCCGAAACGAGGAAATTCCGGTGACCTCCTTAACTCAGGAACAACGTGCTGTAGAAATTCTCAACCGTCTCAAACCACTCTATTCCAATTCCCCCTGTCCTCTCAACTACGAAACGCCTTTGCAACTGCTGCTGGCTGTAATTATGGCGGCGCAATGCACAGACGATCGCGTCAATCGAGTCACCGCTCAACTTTTTCCCCGCTTCCCCGATGCAGCTGCGATCGCTCAATCCGACTACGCTGAGTTAGAAACTATACTGCGGCCTCTGAGTATGTACAGCAGCAAAGCCAAGAATGTACAAGCCACCTGCCGGATTCTCGTAGAGCGGTTTGACGGTCAAGTACCGCAAAACATAGACGAGTTAGTAATGTTACCCGGTGTCGGTCGCAAAACCGCTACAATGGTGCTGCATTACGCCTACAAAATCGATGTGGGTGTGACTGTTGATACCCATGTCAAACGACTGAGCGATCGCCTGGGATTGAGCAAACAAACCGACATCGACAAAATCGAGAAAGACTTGATGCAGTTGCTCCCCCAGTCAGAATGGGGGAATTGTTTTGTTTTTCTGACACATCATGGGCGATCGATCTGCAATGCCAAAAAACCAACGTGCGATCGCTGCATTGTCGCCGATTTATGCCCAAATTCCCCTAAAAGCAGCTAAAAATACCTTGTTAACAAACACAAGAAAATGTAAATAAATGTTAAGAAAATTCTCAATTTACCACCAGACAAGCTAATTTTCGATCGGGGATCAAAGAGAATAAATAGAAAATCTCTGTAAACACAAGCATTTTCAGCGAATTACGAGATTGTCAACCAAGATGCGAAGTTGCAAAAGTCTCTAGAAAGTTGAGCAATCTTCCCGTAAGTCGGTGATATCATTTCGGAAGTATCCGATACAAAGAGCGATCGAGTATGGCCCAAGCGCCTGTTTCGCCCGTAGTGCTAATAATCCTAGATGGCTGGGGTTACCGTGAAGAAACCGACGGCAACGCCATTGCCGCTGCAAACACACCCGTAATGGATAGCCTGTGGGCAGCCTATCCCCATACCTTACTACGCACATCAGGAAAAGCAGTAGGTTTGCCAGAAGGGCAAATGGGCAACTCTGAAGTGGGGCATCTGAATATAGGGGCAGGGCGGGTCGTACCCCAAGAGTTAGTTCGTATCACAGATGCCGTAGAAGATGGCAGCTTGCTGAACAATCCAGCCTTAGTAAAAATTTGCCAGGAAGTCAAAAGCAGTGGTGGCAAGTTGCACTTAGTCGGATTGTGTTCGGAAGGCGGTGTGCATTCCCATTTAAGTCATCTGCTGGGATTGCTCGATTTGGCAAAAGCAAAAGAAATTACCAACGTTTGCATCCACGCCATCACCGACGGTCGCGATACCAACCCCAAAGAGGGTGTGGAAGCGATTCAAAAAATTCAAGATTATATTGATAAAGTTGGGTTAGGACGCATCGTCACCATCAGCGGTCGCTACTACGCGATGGATAGAGACCGCCGTTGGGATAGAGTTCAAAAAGCCTACGACGTGATGACCCAAGATGGTGCAGGCGTGGCGAGTTCTGCCGTCGAAGTATTGCAAGCCTCCTATGCAGAAGGCGTTACCGATGAATTCGTCATCCCCATCAGAATAGCCCCCGGAGCCGTAGAGCCGGGAGATGGTGTAATATTCTTTAACTTCCGTCCGGATCGGGCCAGAGAATTGAGCAGCGCTTTTGTCAATCCCGAATTCAACGGTTTTCCCAGAGAGCAAATTCGTCCCCTCACTTTTCTCACCTTTACCCAGTACGAGCCAGATTTGCCAGTACTGATAGCTTTCGAGCCCCAGAATTTGAGTAACCTGCTGGGAGAAGTGATTGCCAGACACGGTTTAAAGCAATTGCGTACCGCCGAAACGGAAAAATACGCCCACGTCACCTACTTTTTCAACGGTGGTATAGAAGAACCCTTTGAGGGGGAAGACCGGGAACTCGTGCAAAGTCCGATGGTAGCAACCTACGATCGCGCACCGTTAATGTCCGCCGAAGCAGTGACAGATGTGGCGACAAAGGCGATCGAAAAACGCATTTACTCATTCATAGCCATCAACTACGCCAACCCGGACATGGTGGGACATACGGGTATATGGGAAGCCACCATTACAGCCCTGGAAACCGTAGACCGATGTTTGGGTCGCCTCTTAGAAAGCATTAACAAAGCCGGTGGCACCGCCATTATTATCGCCGATCACGGTAATGCCGAGTATATGTGGGATGAACAAGGTAACCCCTGGACTGCACACACAACTAACCCAGTTCCCTTTATCCTCGTCGAAGGCGAAGGTGTAAAAATTCCCGGACACGGTACAGACGTGCAGCTGCGAAGTGACGGTCGTTTGGCAGATGTGGCACCCACCATCCTAGAAATTTTAAAGCTGCCTCAGCCAACGGAGATGACAGGCCGTTCCATGATAGAGCCCACAGAATTGCAAGTCAAAGCGAATCGGACACCGATGCGAGTTTCTCTATAATTTACTAATAGGGATTGGCCAGGTGGAATTGGGCACAAGAAACAATACCCAATTCCAAATTAGCAATCCTCAATCCAAAATCCAAAATCCAAAATCCAAAATTGAAATGACCATTGTCAAAATTGTAGAAATTATCTGGGCACTGTCTGCTTTAGGTCTGACCGTTTTAGTGTTGCTGCATAGTCCCAAAGGAGATGGCATAGGGGCTATTGGAGGTCAAGCGCAATTGTTTAGCAGCACCAAGAGTGCAGAAACAACCCTAAACCGCGTTACATGGGGTCTGACCGTTATTTTTATGGGTTTAACGGTACTTTTGAGTGCCAATTTGTTAGGCCGATAACTCACATCCGAAAAATCCTGAAAGTGGCGAAACCAGATCGATCGCATCTGCGTACCCTATGCGCTAACGCGCAGGCTTCGCCAACGGGAAGGCTATCGCCTACGTCTGCGGTTAAAATTCCATCAAACAGATTTTTCGGATAAACTTCCAGCACACAAATGCCGCGCAAATTAACGATCGCACTAGCAATCTGTACTGCCATCTTAATTATGGCAGTCGATCGCTTAGCAGCAATGCCTGCGGAGGCAAAATTACCGCCTCTCCAGGCACATCCTCTCCCAGCAACGCTGGCGCAGTGGCAGGACACAACCAACAGCGGCGACTACTTCTCGGAAGTAAAGTCAACGGAAATGGGTTATTTAGTTTGGTCGCAATTGCCCGTCAAGGTTTACGTCCAGAAGCAAGAGGAATCGGCTGCAATCAACAGCGAGCGATCGCCAAAATGGATAGAGGCCGTTTTGCAGGCAGTACAGGAATGGAACGTTTACTTGCCTTTGCAAGTAGTCAACTCCCCAGATGAAGCGGATATCAAAATTTGGCGATCGCGTCCTCCCCTCAGAGCCACCTTAAACCCCAGCACAGGTCGCTTTGAATTGCCTCGCGTTCGTTCCGCCGAAACCCTCTACGAGTTTTATCTTCGCA
This sequence comes from Aerosakkonema sp. BLCC-F183, assembly GCF_041929145.1. Lineage (NCBI taxonomy): Bacteria > Bacillati > Cyanobacteriota > Cyanophyceae > Aerosakkonematales > Aerosakkonemataceae > Aerosakkonema > Aerosakkonema sp. BLCC-F183. The sequence goes on from NZ_JBHFNU010000111.1 coordinate 33,301, forward strand.
AATTCCCAAATTCTGCCACAGTTTTATCACAAAGATTTAATATTCAGATTAGTCCCAACCAAGCCCCCGATTATATCCTACCCAGCGCCCGCCACGAACTCGGTCACGCACTCGGTATTTGGGGTCACAGTCCTTTAGAAACAGATACCCTATACTTTGCACAGGTACGCCATCCAGCCCCTATTTCATCCAGAGATATCAACACCCTCAAACGCATTTACGAACAGCCCACCCGTATAGGATGGTCTTTGCCAGAAAGTTAGCTTCTTTCGGGTCGAGCAGGTAAAATTTTTATTAGACATCTCCAAAAATTCTGGTGGGGTAGGCATCCTACCTGCGTTTAAAATTCTTTTCGAGGATATTTCTATTATTTGTGTTAACAATTTGGGAGATGTGCGTTAGACACGACAATTTAATTATTGGTTGAAATACTTAATTCTTCACCCGTCCCTAACACACCCTACAGTTAAATATGAGCGAAAATTTACCTGTCTCCGATCGAACAAACCAGAATGTTTCCGGCTTGCGAGCTGAATGTCTCTCTTTCCCGGAAATTATATCTCAGTCATTTGCCAACGTTGCACCCACCGCAGCGCCGACAGTATCTGTAGGATTAGTGTTTGCCAACGCCGGAAACGGAACTTGGTTAACTTTTGCGATCGCCATGATAGGCGTAGTATTTGTCGGCCTTAATATTAGCCAGTTCGCTCGTCGTTCTGCATCTCCAGGTTCGCTTTACGCCTACATTAGTATGGGTCTTGGCTCAACGATGGGAGTGATTTCTGGATGGAGTCTTTTGCTAGCTTATTTATTTGCAGGCATGGCTGTTGTAGCTGCATTCAGCAACTTTGCCAATGTCTTGCTAAGCTTAATCGGGCTCGAATTATCGCCGATATTTTTGTTTGCAATTTGTACTGGCGTTGGCTGGTATCTTGCGTACAAAGATATCCAATTATCAACTAAATTAATGCTGGGACTGGAAGCTTTTTCCGTCAGTTTGCTATTGCTTATAGCACTGATAGTTTTATTTAAACATGGCTTTGCGATCGATATGTCACAACTTTCCCTCAAAGATACAAAGCCAGATGGATTAATACTTGGACTTATACTTGCCATTTTCAGTTATACAGGCTTTGAAAGTGCAACAGCCCTTGGAGATGAAGCCAAAAATCCGCTCAAATTTATTCCCGCCGCTGTAGTTTTAACACCCATACTTTGCGGCTTATTCTTTACTTTACTTGCCTACACCGAAGTGCTAGCTTTTAGCGGTTACAGTACGCCTTTAGACAAAAGCGATTCCCCCATCAACGATGTAGCTAATATAGCAGGCGTAGGATTTTTAGGGTTACTAATTACAATTGGAGCGCTAGTAACTTTCTTCAGCTGCGTTATCGCTTGCATCAATGCCGGTTCGAGAATTCTGTTTACAATGGCCAGACACGGCATATTTCATAATGCGATGGGTTTAGCGCACAGAAGCAACAGAACGCCTCACATTGCTATCACCATGTTATCTATTATTTTGTTTATTGTACCCGCATCCATGTCTTTGTTTAGTCTGCAAATATTGGACATTATTACATACATGGGAACTCTGGCTACCTATGGATTTTTAACTGCGTATATTTCGATCGCAATTGCTGCACCTGTTTATCTTTACAAACAGAGAGTATTGAATATACTCGATATTGCGATCGCAGTTTTAGCAGTTCTCTTCATGCTGCTCCCGATAGTCGGTAGCGTATACCCCGCACCACCATTCCCATTTAACGTTTTCCCTTACTTGTTCTTGATGTACCTTTGCGTTGGAGGTGCGTGGTTCTTAATGCTGCGCCTTCATTCTCCAGAAGTTATTGAAAACATCGAAGATGAGTTGGAAAAAATTCACGCCAAATTTAGCGAAATGAAAAAGATTTGATATCGTGCCTTACACTCTGATTTTCCAACGATACTCAATATTACTTTGCGTGTTTCTTTCCCAGCCCAATTTCAAGTCATGCACTCGCTTGGGAAAAAGGCCAGCAACGCTGGCCTTTTTCCCATTCAATGGGAATGATTTTTGTTCTAGTAGAAGACTCAAAAGTGACTTGTGAAGTCTAACTTGGTTTAGCTGTTTTTGAAGCATAAAGCGTCTTTTTTCGCCACTTTATGCTGTAAGTCAAAATTTCTTCCAATCAAGCACGACTGCTGAACTGAAATCTCCTCTGTTGCAACACTTGTTCGTAAAGTTTTTCCAATTGGGTGATATTGCGGCTAAGGGTATAGCGTTCTAAAACTCTCGCTCTTGCTTTTTGTCCCAATCGAACTGTAAAGTCTGGATGGTCTCTCAGCAAAGGTAACAGAGTTTGCAACTCCGACCTCACCCGCTGGGGATTGAGAACTACACCGCATCCTTCCTCCAAAACCTCACCATCTGCGCCGACATCCGTAGCCATACAAGCGACTCCGCAAGCCATTGCTTCCAGAAGAGACAGAGAAAGTCCCTCTGCCAAAGAAGGCAGTATAAAAACATCCGCACCGCGCAGGATTTCGATGCGACGTTGCTCATCGGCGACGAATCCCAACCAAAGGATACCGTGTTCGGAATCGTAAAAAGGCTCTAAAGCCGCTCGTAAAGGCCCATCCCCGACAATAAGTAACTTGCAATCCGGCCCCATTTTTGCTTGTACCCAAGCCTTGAGTAAGGCTTCCACATTTTTTTCGGGGGCAATTCGACCTTGATAAACGAAGATGCGTTCTGCATCAAACTCAGACTTGAGCTGAGAAGGGCCGGGGGAATATTTTTGGACATCAACCCCGTTGGGAATTACGGCTACTTGTGGGGCGGGTACAGCCATTTTAACCAATAACTCTCGTTGCATTTCCGAAAAGACGATCGTGCGATCGTAGTTAGCTAGGAAAGGAGCGTAGAGTTGGTAAGCCAGATATTGCGTTCCCGACTTAATTTTTGCCCCTTTGCGAGCGTAGGGAGTGTGGAACGTTGCCACTAAAGGGATATCGAGCTGCTCGCAAATTTCCGGAAGTACGAAGTCTAGGGGAGATAGAGTCAGAGAAGCATGAACCAAGTTTGGTTTGAGATCCCGCAGAGAGTCCATCAAGACCTTGCTAGACTTCAGTGTGGGAATCGTATAAACCTGAGATTTGTAAAGAAAAGGCAGAGAAACTTCGGAACACTCTGGCCAGTTGACGGTATCGGGTTGTTCTTGGGCAAAATGGAGAAAGCTAACCCGGTGTCCCTTGTCTAGCAAAGCGTTGGTAATTTCCCGACTGTAGGTGACATTGCCGCAAAAGGGTGTTTTTTTTCCAAGCCAAGCGATGTGCAGCATTTATAGGCTAAAGGCTAAGGGCTAAAGGAGATGGCGTTAATGGCTAAGGTTCATGGTTCGTTATTCATCGTTTATCGTTGCCGACAACAAACTGGGAACAACAAACTATCAGCGATCGGCCATTAATAACTGGGTTTGTCAGCTTTTGTTAACGTGTGAGAGGTAGTACGGCAAATATACCAGGTAAATACCCCTCCTGCGATCGCCGCCGCAGCTAAAACTAGAAAAACAGTCTGCAAACCCAAGAAAGTCTCTGCCACACCAGCCAGCGCCAAAGGCAAACTCAGAGCAATATTAATGGCATTATTTTGCAGGCCAAACACTTTACCGCGCATTTCTGGAGGAGTTTCTTTTTGGATCGCGGTTTGCATCGGCACAGCTACCAAAGAGCCAAAAGCGCCCATCAGCGTTACCAACAGCAGCACCATCCACAAATTGCGTGTAAATACGGACATACCGATCAAAGAGGCAGCCACACCCGCAGAACCGCACAAACTCAGCCAGGTACTGGAAAAACGTTGGCCCCAATGACCTAAAATTGCCGCACCGATGCCCATACCGACGCCTCCAGCCGCCATCAAAAAACCAAACTGGGAAGCTTTCATTTGCGGGATTTGTCCGGCTACACTGACTGCGAGTACTGATAGAGCGGCAAATACAGAAAATAATATGATTAATTGCAGCAACGCAGCGCGGACGCGACGCTGTTGTTTGAGATAAAGCAATCCGTCGCGCAGGTCTGCCAAAATATGTGGCGGTTCGTGTTCTTGGGTATCCGTTTTTTCACCAGTTTTGAGCAGCAGCAGAATTACACCTGCGATCGCATAAGATCCTCCCACCAGCAATTCTTTGCCGATATCTGTTGCCGCACCGAAGTTGTGCGTGAGGGTATCTGCGATCGCTAACAGCGGTTCCCCTACCGCAAAGCCAATAATCACGGATGCCATCATCGTGGTGGTGTAAAGCGAATTTGCCGATAGCAAATGGCGACCTTTCACCACCAAGGGAATTGCAGCCTGTTCCGCAGGTGCAAAAAATTGGGTTAGGGTAGAAACCAAAAATGTCACCAACAGCATCAGACAAAATCCCGCCGGTAAACCTCCCAAAGATGGCCAACCTTTAGAAAGCCACAGCAGCGATGGTAAAGAAATCACCAGACTGCCGCGCAGGAGATTTGTGGCCACCAATACCGTTCGTTTCGGCCAGCGATCGACAAATACACCAGCCAGAGAACCAAACAGCACTGCTGGGATGGTAAAGGCCATCATAATTCCCGATACCCAAGCGCTCATGGTCTGATTTTCTGTCTGAAATGCGGAGTCGATCAAAGCAATCATCAGCACCAGATAAACTTTATCTGCTAGCTGGGAAAAAACTTGACCGCTCCACAGTGCCAGAAAGTTACGATTTTTCAGCACCGGTACAAAGCCTAGTTCTGGGGTAGTTTCCTCAGCTTCCTGGGTTTTGGCGGTCAATTCTGACGGAGATTGGGTGATAGCGGCACCGTTAGAGGCGGCTGGAACGAAGCCGTTGTTTGTAGGTATTTCTTTGGCAGCAGTTTCGGCAAGCTCAAGATGATTTTGCGATCGCCTCTCTGCACTCAAAGACACATCAGTAACCGAGGTTGGCATCGATACACTTTCCTTTGGGCGATCGTTGTGGTTTTCGGGCATCAGGGATTGGGATTTGAGAACTGGGGTATGCTGAAAATCTTTCCTATTCCCCAATTCCGGTATTGCCTCCCTTAAGGATGGGGGGCTGACGGACAAAATCGGTGTTTCCAGATCGGAATCAGACCATTGCATCATGAGTGAGGGGCAAATCGGCTCTCAAGCAAAATAGGTATCCATCAAAGCACCGGAGCGAATCTGCCGTCCGAAATGATATTCCGTATACTGTCGCAAAATTCGTTCCACAGATCGCCAGCTGGGGTCTGAGAAATACAGATGGAATGAATTTTCTTGCACGAACGGTAGTTGGGGCTTCGGTAGGTGCTGGAGTAGTGCCAGCTCGATGGCGGAAAGCTGGTTGTTGAGCGTGAGCATTTCTTGCTCCGATCCGGCAGTTTGTAAGGGCGGGACGATTTCACCTTGACTCTCTGCCGTTTGGGTGGTGATGCCTCCCTGAGAGGGGATGGCATTTCGCTCCCCGACACTAACTGGTCCTTCTTGTGCAGTGTACAGCGATCGCGACACCTGCAAGCGTCCGCGCACCGACAATCGTCCTTCTGCCTGCAAACGCGCTAGCGCTGACAAACTTACCGTCCCACCAGCTGTCGTGCTAAAGCCGACACGCCACTCTGGGGCGGTGAAGTCCGGTATCAAGGGTTGCTGGGTGAGGCAACACGCTTGAAGCTGCGGTGCAATCCCGGAGAGGGCTAGGATATGAAAGACCGCATGGGCCAGATGAGCTAAAACTGTATATGAGTTTTTTGAAGTTGTGCTGGGCAACTTTTCCAAACGCCCCAGATGTGTGTTTAGCAAGCTAAAAAGTTCTTCTTGAGGTTGTTCGCTTAAAGCGCAACACAGTATTATTTCCGCCAAGTATTGGCTGGCAGAAAGTTTGGCCAAATCTTGACTCAGACCTGGGTAAGATTCTAATGTTTCTGCCTGGGTAATTTTATCGAGCGATCGCCCTTTGGCTATCAGCAGCTCGTTCACCACAAACGACGCACTCCTTCCACCCAGTTTTGAGTTGTGCTTGCGAGAACCGGGCGCTACTGCCCTAATCAAACCAAACTCCCGCGTCAAAATCGTCAGCAGGCGGTCTGATTCGCCCAAGGGCATACTTTTGAGATTAATACCAGTAGCTTTGTATACTCGGCTCATAACTTGGGGCAACGGGGGAATGGGTACTGGGTAATAGAAAGGGAATTTTTAATGTTTAGTATTTAACTTTCCCCTCATCCCCTGTCTCTTTCTCCAGGTTATCGCGCTGACGGAGCAAATCGGGGCCGCGAGATGTGCCTAAGCGGGTCGCTCCGGCTACAATTAATTCGATCGCCTGCGTATGAGTGCCAATACCTCCCGATGCCTTAATACCAACACCTCCTTTCGTTATTTCTTTCAGCAATTTCACGTCTGCAACTGTTGCGCCTGCGTACCAGCCTGTGCTAGTCTTCAAAAATTGCACGCCCGCATCCATACATATTTCAGCTGCCAGTCGTTTCTCTGCATCTGTCAGCAGGGCAGTTTCTAAAATAGCCTTGACGGGTTTATCGGTTTCTTCGCAAATTTCGGCTATTTCACGATGTATTTCGCTGGTTTTGCCACTTTTCAACCAGCCCAGATTGATTACTACATCCAACTCTGCGGCACCGTTTTCTACCGCTTCTTGCGCTTCGTAAACTTTCACTGCCGAAGTTGTTGCGCCGACGGGAAAACCGATTACCGTACATACCGAAGGTGCCTTGCCGTGCAGAAGTTCGGTTGCTAACCGCACGTAGCTAGGATGTATGCAAACCGTGGCAAAATGAAATCGTTCTGCTTCTTCGCACCACTGCCGGACTTGGTTTGGGGTAGCAGTGGGATTCAGCAGGGCGTGATCGATAAAGGTCGCAATATCAATATCTGGCAGGTCTGCCGCCATCTTTGTTTCTCCCTGAGACCTATTGTTAATTTTTATCACAAAAATAAGTAAATTAGATATAATTCCACAAACTGACGCTAGACGACGGATTCGGGAATCTCAGTCATATGGCGATCGCGTCTTTTTCTCGGTTCGATTACGTGCGGATCGACATCGCAATGTTTAGCAGCTTCAGACATTGTAAGTTCTAATAATTCTGCCTTTACCAACTGTTTTTTTTCCCCAGTTGGTTTAACTGGTGAAACCCCCAAAGCGCGGATAATTTCTGTAGCTACTGCTTTTGCTAATAGAGGTGGAACAGAATTTCCCACTTGTCGAAACCCGTGCCATTTTGTAACATGAAATCTGAACCAATCCGGGTAGGAATGCAGTCGCGCTGCTTCTCGCACGGTGATACATCGCGGTAGGAATGGATGAATCGGTCGAGGTGAAGTGAAAGCACCCAAATTGCTAGCTGTTCCCGCTCTGAGAGTGTTACAAATTCCGTTTGGATCTAATTTATAAAAGTGACTGATTTTTTCTATTTTACCTTGTTCTGTATTATTAAATCTCTCAATGGATTCCTGTGAGTGATTTGTCCGCCTACTTGAGGTAATAATTTGCGGATCGAATGCGCGATCGTAACCATAATCGCTATCTGCACAATAGCGAAGTTTACGCGCATAATCGCTCGGTTCGCCATATTCTGCGATGGTTGAATCTTGTTTGAGCAATTCCGGATAATCTTCTACTTTTGGCAAGTCTTTTATCGCGTCCCAAACTGTTGGTACAGGTGGAAGATAAGAGGATAATATTTTTTTATTTTTATGGGATATTAGTTTGTTAATTGCTGTTATCGGTTCGGGGTACTTAGGTAAAGATAATCCTTGACGGCATCCCAGGAGAAATAACCGGGAACGATTTTGCGGTACGCCGTAATTAGCAGCATTGAGGACTCGGTATTTTTCTTCTACCTCATAGCCATTATCTTGAAAATAAGCGATGATATTTAGGAGAAATTCTTTATGTTTGCCAAGGGTAAGTCCCGGTACGTTCTCGAATACAAAAAACTTAGGATTTAGTTCGACAACTAAACGCTGAAATTGAAATATAAGCCCATTGCGCGGATCGTCTAAACCGCGTTTTCCCATGAGAGAAAATCCTTGGCAAGGGGAACCGCCGAACACAACATCGATATCGCGATCGCCAATACCGGAAATATTTCTAATCTCCGAACCGTTAGTGTTAGCAATATTCAGACATAAAACGCGCCAAAATGGGAAATTGTACTGATGCGTCACACAATGAATAGGGTCTAATTCTACAGCAGCTAACACATCAAACCCAGCTTGTTCAAAGCCAAGCGTCATGCCACCGGCACCGGCAAATAAATCTACAGCAATAGGTCGTTCTTGACTTTCCATTCAATATTGCCGATGTTAAGGTACATGATATGAATTCGTTTTAAATCTCAAATTTAATGAGTTATGAGTTTTCAATTTTGAATTTATAACTCATAACTCATTATTTCTTGGAACCCGGATCGTTAGCGCAACCAGCCTGCTAATTTACCAGGGGATTTAAGATTAATATTGCTGTTGTTTTTGCCGTGGAATAGCTTCAAGCCTAAACTTTTAACTGACGACCCTTCCTCCACTTCCAGCATTGCGGTCAGAACTTCAGCTACTCGGTCATAATTAGATTGCGCTCTGAGACGATCGGACAAAGAACGCAAACTGTTATCGATGATATTTTGTGCTTGGGTGTCATCTTTGACTGTACCCAGTCGGGCGTATAAAGAGTTGAGTTCTTCTCTCAGCAAGCTCATATCGGCAGAGTTAGGCAGCTGTTTGAGCATTTGCACGATCGCAGCTTGGCCATCCTTTGCTACCGTCCCGGTGCTAACCTGGCTGTACACAGGCGCTGGAACGCTAACCGGCACTACATTAGCTGGTTGTGGGGCGGGCATGAAAAGCATAAAGGTCGAATAAACCACACACTGGACGCACATAATTAGCCACTCCTGCAACTCTTCTTTAACAAACTGTACCAGTTTTAGCATCAAGAAGTGGTTTTGGCTTTACCATTTAGTTGAAAAGGTGTATACTTTCCTCCTAAAGCTTCTACGATCGATCGCGTGTTGGCAACCATCATTTTAATGTAGGTATCTCCGTCACTACCTTTAGCACCGATCGAATCGGAATAAAGTTGCTTGGGCGCTAATTTTACCCCGGCTTCCTGAGCTACTGTCTTAATCAAAGCCGGATTAATTGTTGTTTCGGCAAATATCGTCGGCACACCCGTCCCCTTCACGGAATCTACCAGTTGCCGCACTGTTTGGGCGCTGGGTTGTTCCTCCGTACTGATGCCGATCAAAGTACCGGCAACAGCTATTTTATAAGCGCGGGAATAATATTGAAAGGCATCGTGAGTTGTGATTAGTTTCCGCTTTTCAGGTGGAATAGTCGCAATTTGTTGTGCGATCCAGATATCCAATTGTTTCAATTCATCGGTCAGCCGTGCCGCATTTTGGGTAAATTTTTGTTTGTCTTCTGGCGATAGCTCAATCAAGGCATCGCGAATGGCATTCACCATCCCCATTACATTTTCTGCATCTCCCCAAACGTGGGGATCTGGCACTACTTCGCCTTTGCCTTTGTCGAGCTGTAACGGTTTCACCACTTCCCCGACTGGCAACTGACGCGCTTTCCCACCAGTCGCGTTCATTAGCTTAATCAATCCCGGTTCTAAGTTGTAGCCGTTATACAAAATCAAATTTGCTTTCTCTAACGCCAGACTGTCTGCCGGTACGGGTTCGTAAACGTGGGGATCGGCACCCGGTTGCAAAATTCCTTTTATTTGAATTTCGTCTCCCCCTACTTCTTCTGCTAAGTCGGCAATGATGGTGCTGGTTGCTACTACGACAGGCGAGGACGCCTGTCCCACAGGGTTGACAGGCGAGGACGCCTGTCCCACAGGGTTTGAGGTGGTTTGAGTGCATCCGTTCAGCCAGAGTGCCAGCAATACCCCAGCTGTTGCCAGCCATTCGTATTTTTTGCGTCCCATGTGAGCGATCGCGTTTTTCTATCTTTAGTATTGTGTCCTTTAATAGATGTTTTCATATTCTTTTCATTTTTAGACTATGCTCATAGAAGGCAGTATGGAAAGGGAATATGAACACGGTTACTTGGTCGGGGAACGGTGATTGGGGGCAAATGGGATGCCATCTCAGAGATGTCGCAGGCGAGACGCCTGGACTACAAACAAGGATAACGATCGCCAAGCTGAGCGTTCGGTACCGCACGGTAGAGGCGTTGCGGGATATTAGCTGTGTTGTGAACAGCGGACGGCTAACTGGGATTATTGGCCCAAACGGTGCGGGAAAGAGTACTCTGCTCAAGGCGATGCTGGGGTTAATTCCCGTTAGCGGCGGTACGGTGCTGTATACTGACGCTGACAGGCGGGGACGCCTCTCCCACACTGATGAGGGTAAACCTTTGATGGATCGAAGGGAGAGAGTTGCTTATGTCCCGCAGCGATCGCAAATCGACTGGACTTACCCCGCCACTGTCTGGGATGTGGTGATGATGGGTAGAATCTCTAAAACTGGTTGGTTTCGTCGTTTTTCAGCGACTTCTCGGCGCGTAGCTCAAGATGCGCTGGAACGGGTGGGGATGAGTGCATATCGCGATCGACCGATCGGACAACTATCGGGAGGACAGCAGCAGCGGGTATTTTTAGCGAGAGCATTAGCACAAGAAGCAGATGTTTTCTGCTTTGATGAGCCGTTTGCTGGCATTGACCAGAAAACTCAGTCTATAATTTTTAATATTTTCCACGAACTCGCCAATGCAGACAAAACTGTGATTGTCGTTAACCACGACTTAGGCGAGTCGATCGCTAACTTTGATGACTTGATTTTGTTGAATACAGATTTAATTGCTGCCGGTTCTCGTCAACAGGTATTAACTCAAGAAAATCTGTACCGCGCCTACGGGGGTCAGGTGATGTTTTTTGCTAGCGCAGCTGCTTAGTTGCAGAGAAAATGATGACAGAGTGTTTAGCTGGGAATGCGCCAACAGCAGAGCAACTCCAGGAATGGATAGAGTTCTTCCATACTAATGGTTTTCTTGTAATTCGCAATGTTTTGACACCCGAACAATGCGAGTTATTGAGAAATGATTTGGATCGAGATATCATCCAGGAGGTCGGTCATAAAAAAGCTGTCGATTCTCGCCGCATAATGAAGCGAATGTTCGAGCATTCCCAGCCTAATTTAAATTTGTTTGATTTGGAGCCGATCGTAATTCAGATGTGACTAGATACATTACGCCTTCATTTTTTATCCTGAATTAGTATGTTGTCAGCTTTAATTGAGCCGTTACAGTACGGTTTTATGCAGCGATCGCTCATCATTGCCATTTTGGTCGGCTTGCTGTGCGCTGTCGTCGGCAGTTATTTGATGGTGCAGCGGTTAGCTTTGCTGGGAGATGCCATCAGTCACTCGGTTTTGCCGGGATTGGCGATCGCTTTTATGTTGGGAATCAATATTTTTATTGGCGCGTTTGTGGCTGGGGTTTTGAGTACGATGGCGATCGCTTGGATTAGGACGCGATCGCCTATCAAAGAAGATGCCGCAATGGGAATAGTTTTTTCGGCTTTCTTTGCCCTTGGCATTACCTTAATTACTATTATCCAAAAAGATAACAAAATTGACCTGAATCACTTTTTATTCGGCAATATTTTAGGCGTTACAAGTGAAGAAGTTTGGCAGACTGCATTCATTGCCGGAATTGTACTTTTTGTTGTTGGTTTGCTATATAAAGAATTACTTTTTTATACCTTCGATGCCTTGGGCGCTCAAGCCGCTGGTTTGCCAGTTAATCTGCTCAATTTTGGCTTAATGCTGCTGATCGCATTAACGATAGTTGCCAGCATGAAAGCTGTAGGAGTTATCCTAGTTTTATCGCTATTAATAACACCGGGAGCGACGGCATATTTATTAGTGAAAAGATTGCATCAAGTGATGATTTTGGGTGCGATAATTGGGATTATTTCCAGTATCAGCGGAATGTATTTGAGCTACTTTTTTAATTTGCCTTCTGGCCCAGCTATTGTGTTGGTAGCATCGGGATTATTTGTACTGGCGCTGCTGTTTAGTCCCAGTTACGGTATCTTCACACAACGCCATTCCGATACTAAAGGATTTGCCATTTGGAGAGAAATCAAACAACTGATTCGCTGAGGGAATGCCTAAAGTGAGTAGTTTGTGGAAATGAGGTGTGTTACGAAGACAGCTAACACACCCTACAATTAGTTAACTACATACTCAAGCACTCGGCACTTAATATGACAGTTCGCGCTTTTTTCCGGTCAGTTAAAGTAGAGAATACCACTGCACCCCACGACACAATTTTTTTAAAGGTGCTATATCCAGCGCGAATAGCAAGTGAAAATATCCAAGCTTATCAAGGCGTTATACCTGCCGACTCCGCAAAGGCTCCATTTCCAGTTGTGATTTTTTTTAGCGGATTTAACTGCGAACCGGCATTATATCAATGGTTGGCGGTTGAGCTTGTGGAACGCGGATTGGTGGTAGTTACATTTGCTTGGGTGGCTGAATATTTGCCAGGAATAGTCGGTATCACTCCAGGCGTTAACATAGCAATGTCCGCACCTGATACTTACGGCACTGGTGCGACTGCCTTGGCTTTACCTGCAATATTAGCAGAACTCGATCGCCTCCAGATGCAGGGAATTTTGGCAGGAATGCTGGACTTGCAAAAAATCGTTTTGGGCGGACATTCCGGTGGTGGCAGATTAGCATTAGAAAATGCTGACCCGCGATTTTATCCTCAAGTAGCGGCAGCTTTTTCTTATGGTGCCCACAGCGCCGCCGCTACTATGCTGGGGTTTGCACCGGGTACTTTTTTACCTCTGCCTTCTGAGTTGCCAATGCTTCTGATCGGTGGCACTAGAGATGGGGTAATTGCTGCTAGCAGGGGAATGTACGGACTGAGTAAGGCAGATCCCGGTAAGTCGATTGAGGAAACTTTTGATAAGGCGATTGTTGGGGGGCGAGAAGATTGCTATTTGGTACTTTTAGAAGGAGCGAATCATTTTTCTATTACTTATCCGCCAGATGCCACGACTGGTTCATCGCTTTTCGATTTGCCAGCTACTCAACCGGAAGAGAGAATTCGTTCTCTGCTAAGCGAAATTGTGGGTTTGTTTATCGAGGCTCATATTCGGCACAAACCGGAAGCATTGCAGGCACTGAAAAATATGCTAATAAATACTAATGCCTTAATAGCTTATTGTCAGCAAAAATAAAACTTTGCTAGAACAGACTATACCTCTTTTTAGGTGAGTTTATTGCCAAACTTAGATGCACTATGCTATAATTCGGTATCGATTTTTGTCTGTAGCTCAACTTCTAGTTTATTTGACGCCTTCTTACTAAATTTCTTTCTTTCTACTAGGATTGCAAGTATGACGGCTGCACCAAGTCCAAATATAACAGAGGGTTCGGGAACTTTGCGGGTGTACTGATAAGATACTTTCAAATCCGCACCGGCAAATGTATCGACATAGGAAATGATGTTGCCTGTTCCTGTTACTTTCGATTTAGCTTCGGCGGAAAACAAATATTCTATGTTTGCCGCACCAATAAAGGTAGCTAATTCGCTACCAGTGTAAATTTTTTGTCCGGTTTGTTGGGCTGTTACTCCGTCGATCGTCTTTCCGGAAGTGCCAGCAAAATTTATTATACCGTCGTAGTTTGTGACGCTATAATTGTATGATTTTTTGGGATTTAATGCAAATAAAGACTGCCCGTTTAAGTCTTGTAATGTGAGCAAACCGCCCAACTCTACTGTGATGGTAGTTGACTTTGCATCTTTACTTTCAAAACCCGCGCCTCCTGCAAGCAAGCCTGTAAATTCAAGGGTTACACTATTGAGTGTGCCTAGTTCTGATGAATTGAATTGTGGCAAAAAAAGAGATTCGTCGATGATATCTGTGAGACTGGGAGCTAAGGAAGTAGAGCAGATGCGAGTAGCATCATTACCTGCACCATAGATGGTAGAGCAAGTAAAGCTAGCTGCCTTAGCAATGTCGTTAGTTGCCATAACTGCTGTTAATGCTGTCACAGCAGTTACTGCTTTGAAAAAGTGTGCTTTCATTTTCTTTTCCTTCTCTTTGTCTGCTGATTAAGCCAGTTCAATCAACGCGCTTTTTCTTTAATTTTTAATAATTTTTTTTGTTATGTAAATTGATAAATACACTTAAATGCTTTTGAAAATGGCTCTGTGTAAATATTGAGATAGTACTTTTGTAGAGTCTGTATTTAACGAAAGGCTATCAGGGGATAAATTTTACGCGCATCAATTTGAAAACTGGATGCGATCTGACTGACAGTTATTTTGGAAAACGATCGCACCGATGTATACCAAATCCGCTTCGATTACCCTCGTTATTGTGGGAGGGAGTCGGGAAGTGGAAAAAATTATGTACCTCACTCATCCACAAACTGCGATAAGTCCTTGCACTCAGCCTGACCCAGGTATGGGCAGAAATATTACTGAGTATCGGGCTATACAATTTGCTGACTTTTACTTAGTCAGGAATCTGGCTGCGTATGAGAATACGAGGGTTGATTTTTACTTACATCAATTAGAACAATCTATCTGGGGACAGAGGCTCGCGTCACTGCCAGTTTCTATCTGGAGGGTAACGTGTTCGATCGCAAATCGATCGTGAAGCTCTTGGGCTACCCGTGCTAAAAAACGATCGCCTGGGTGTCCTTCCGGCATCACCAAATGAGCGGTTAGTGCAATTTCTGTCGTACTCATACCCCAGATGTGGAGGTCGTGAACTTGAGTTACATCGGCGAGTTCAGATAAGTAAGTTTGTACTGCCAGCGGTTCGATACCTTCCGGTACGGCATCTAACGCTAAATTAAGCGAATCTTTGAACAGTTCCCAAGTACCGAAGACAATAACTACAACGATAATTAAGCTCACAACTGGATCGAACCACAACCAACCAGTTGACAAAATGGCGATCCCAGCGAGTACAACGCCAACAGATACTAAAGCATCGCTAGCCATATGCCAAAAAGCGGCGCGAATATTCAAATCTCCCTTGCGTCCGGATGCGAAAAGTAAGGCAGTTGCTGTATTGATGGCAATTCCCACAGCTGCGACTCCGATCACGACACTACCTGTTACCGGGGTGGGTTGAATTAAGCGTTGGATGGCTTCCCAAGCGATCGCACCTGTGGCAATAAGGAGGAAAATCGCATTTAATAAAGCTGCCAAAATTGAAGAACGACGCCAGCCATAGGTGTAACGGGGGGTGGTGGGGCGACGGGTGAGAATAGCAGCTCCCCAAGCTAGCAGCAGTCCCAAAACATCGCTGAGATTGTGGCCTGCATCGGCTAGCAGGGCTAGGGAGTGACTGAAAATGCCAAAAAAGGCTTCGCAGATGACAAAGCCGGCGTTAAGGGCAATGCCGATCGCGAAGGCGCGGTTATAATTTGCTGGTTCGTGGCTGTGATGGCTGTGATGGCTGTGATGGCTGTGGTGGTTTGACATAATTGGGTAAGGACAAAGAATAATAATTTTAATGCCAGTGGGTAGTGGGTAGTAGTAAATAACAACGCACAACGGACAATTAACAATTTACCAATTACCTACTACCAATTACCAGTCCTGTTTAAAAAGAAAAAGTGGTTTTGAGAGTTCCGAGGAAAATATCATCGTTATCAAAATCTTGCGCGATCGCAGGTTGCCACCGCAATGAGGGAGTAATCGAGATATTATCGGTAAGTCGGTATTTATAAGAAGCATTGACAAACAGCGCATTATCACTTTGGGGAATGTCAATATCGCTGTCAAAAAGACCCCTGAGCGTTGTGTCTACCCCCACAGTTAACACGGCTTGATTACCTTTTTTGCCAAGATCCGGTAAAGAGAAGGTAAGTGCGTAATTCCAAATTTCTGCTCCCCCAGATGCAAGCAAATCCACATTTGTGTAGCTAGCCCAACCGCCCACAATAAATCGGCGGCTAACTCTATAAGAAGCGGCTATACCAAAGGAGTTGCTTAAAGTAGGAGTTTCCACATCTTCGCCTTGGAGAAGATTGCTCAGGTAAGATCCTGCTCCCCCAAATCTCAATTTGCGATCGACTGTATAACTATTAACGTAAGTTAATCCCAGCTTGAATTTCTTACTTGGCTCCATTACTAGCTGTGCCAAAGCTGAATAGTTGCCATCAAACAAACCTTTTTCCACATCGGGGGAATTAGGTTGTCCGGCTATGTAACCTAATTCCACTTTGAACAGGTCGCTCAACTGGTAATTAATCCCAATTCCCGCCCCAGACTCGCCGATATTATAAAGGGGATTGCTAGCACCTTGAGTAATTTTATCGGCATAGGTAGAGTGTCTGCCTCCGATGGCGAAGATGTTTACGCGGAGATTTCTGCCGATGGGAAATCTGTAATCTAAGAGGCGCATACGCACCGTGTTGCGATTGCGCTGGCGGCGAGGTTTTCCCGAACTGGAATCCTGAGTACCTGAAGAGCTATCACTTTGTTCTACCAGCTTGTCAATCTGCGTTTCGATATCCTCAATCTGTGCTTCCAGTGTGGTAATTTCCGGTGCAGATTTATCGATTCCTTGTTCGATAAGGTTATCCCTTTGTGCTGCGATTTCATCAATTTTATCTAGAAGTGGTTCGGCTTCTGGTGGGAGATCCAATTCTTCTTCTTCTTCTTCTTCTACTATTAATTCTTCCCCTTCTTCATCGAATATTCCCTCGTCCGAACTCAGCGGTTCCTGGAACAACGAGCCAAAGTCAATGTTTCTATTTAAAGATTCGGTATTTGCTGCTTGCAGGCGAACTCTCAAGCGGTCTTTGCCAGTGAAGCTGCTGACAAAATCTAAACGAGCGTTATATTGCAATACGGGCTGAGAATTGGCATCAATGGCAGTGAAATTGCTGGCATCAAAAATGTTGTTTCCGGCAAAGCTATCGCGTAGCAGAAAATTTGCAGTACCCTGTAGCTTGGTGGTGGCAGAAAACTGTTGCGCTTCCAGTCGCGTCGTGCGAGTTTCTAGAGTGTCGATCCTACCACGCAAGCTGCCCAGTTCGCTGCTAAATTCGGTTTGGAGACGCCGGATTTTTTCTAGATCTTCTTGGGTCACGCCGCCACTGCTTGCGGCGGCAATTAATTCTTGAATTCGGTTTAAGCAAGCATTTAAACCGGCGGCAAATTCGTAGCGGGTCATGGCGCGGTTGCCTCGATAGGTGCGGTCTGGATATCCTTCGATGCAACCGTAGCGCTCTACTAGGGATTGTAGGGCTTGGAAGGCCCAGTCTGTGGGTTGTACGTCTGTTAGTTGGGAAACTGAGGTGATTTGGCCCATCCCGGTCGATCGTCTGTTGGTCTGGCTGTCTTTGCTATATTGTCGAATTCGATCTAAAGTGGTGTTACCGGAAACGGTGGCAGGCACTACCTGGGATACTTGTGTTTCTCGTATTTTTATGCTATAGGCAGTTGCATCTGTTTCAGATGCGATCGCTTCCGATCCCCAACCAACAGCGATAACACCGACAAACAAAGGCATCCCGAATATTGCTGAGTTTAGCTGTAAAGAATTTTTCATAATTTTCCTCTTGAAAATTTTAGAATCATTACGCTAATCTTACTAAAGATGTACGTAAAGTCCCTAGTGTCATTTGAATCAAAATTTACAAAAAATCTTCTAGAAAAGATGATTGTATCTGAAGAAAGAGCCAGCTCGTAAAAAAGCTAGTGAATAATTAGGTATAGATTAAAGATATAGGCGACCTTTAGTTTTAACTCCGCAAGAGGAAAAAAAGTGAAAGCAAACATAATTCTTAAAATTGCCAAAGAAGAACCGGACAAATTACAGACAAGAGCATCGTTCACTCAGTTAATCGGACGCCTATTCAGCTACGTTTGGCAGAATAAGTTACCGTTCTTTGTCGCTTTGTTAGTAATTTTTTGCCTTTCTTGCGTTCAGGTGTTGATTCCGCAGATTACTCGCTACACGATCGACTATATTATACCAACAAAAGATTTTAAAGCTTTGCCTTGGGTAGCAGGTGCGATCGTATCTATTTCCCTGGTAGTAGGGGTGCTGAATTTCTTACGCAGTTACATGATGTCGCTGTTCGGACAAAGAACGATCGACAGCATCAGAAACGACCTATACAGACACATCCAAAAGCTCTCCATCAGTTTCTTTGACAATCAGCGGACAGGGGATCTGATGTCGCGATTGTCTCAAGATGTGAATGCGATCGGCAACTTAGTTAACACCGATATAGCTGACATATTTGCCGACATTTTCACGTTTGTGGTGATTGCTGCCTATCTTTTCACCGCCGATTGGCAAATGACGCTGCTACTGCTAATTACTTGGCCGTTGATGATTTATCTTAACCGATTTTTTGCCAAAGTGCTGCGAGGTGCTTACCGAGATGTGCAGCAACAAGCAGCAGCAGTAAACAATCAAATCCAAGAGACAATAACAAATATTAACGTTATCAAATCTTTCGGCAATGAAAAGTATGAAATAGACCGTTTTTCCGAACAGAGTCGCAGCTACATGGAAGCAAATATTCGTGCCGTTCGCTTGTGGTCTTTGTTCTTCCCAATTATCGATATTTTGAATAACCTCAGTAACGTTGTCGTGCTGGTATTCGGCGCTTGGGAAGTGATGGTCGGTCGGATCACAATTGGCGAGTTGGCAGCTTTTCTGGGATACATTAATTTAGTTACTCAACCGATCAAACGTTCCACTAAACTAATGAATCTCCTGCAACTGGCTCTAGTAGCGGCAGAGCGAGTTTTTGAAATTATGGATACCCAACCGGAGGTAGTGGAAAAACAAGAAGCGCTGACTATTTCTTCCGTTTTGGGGAGAATGAAGTTTGAAAATGTGGAGTTTGCCTACAATAAAGGTGAGCCTATCCTGCACGACTTTAATTTAGAAATCAAACCCGGTACGACTGTCGCTTTAGTTGGTTCTTCCGGTGCGGGAAAAAGCACGGTTGCCAAACTAGCAGCTCGCTTTTACGACCCAACAAAGGGACGAATTTTGCTTGATGAATACGACCTGCGAGATTTAACTGTAGAATCGCTGCGGGAGCAAATCGGTATAGTTTCTCAAGAAACTTTTCTTCTGTACGGTACGGTGCGCGATAATATTGCTTACGGCAAGTTAGACGCGACTGAAGAAGAGATTGTGGAAGCAGCGAAAGCAGCTAACGCTCACGACTTTATTATGAGCTTCCCAGAAGGGTATAATTCTATAATTGGCGAACGGGGAGTGAGACTATCGGGGGGACAGAGACAGCGTTTGGCTATTGCCAGAGTTTTGTTGAAGAATACTCGCTTTATTGTACTGGATGAAGCAACTTCGGCTCTGGATACAGAATCAGAAAATTTGATTCAAGAATCTTTGGAAAGGTTATTTAAAAATCGTACAAGCTTGGTAATTGCTCACCGCCTTTCCACTATCCAAAATGCCGATTTAATAGTTGTAATGGAACAAGGACGCATCGTAGAAACTGGCACTCACGCCGAGTTACTGACTCAAAGCGGCAGGTACGCTCAATTGCACGCTCTGCAATTCCCGCAAAAAACCGAAACGGAAGCAACCCCAGAGCTTGTGGAGACAATATTGTCGCCTGCAAGTCGATAAAATTGCTTAACAAGAATCGTTAGCATAGATGAAGTTTCTCTTTTGTAGAAAAAGGAAAAGGTTTTTATGGAGCAAGGTGGAAATACGTCCAAAACTAGCGAAAGATTGGCTTCAGATGATTGCGGTCTCGTTTACATAGCGGCAAAAGAACTGTATATAAGGGCTGCTATCCTAAGCGCCAAAAGTGCTAGGGAACACATGGGCGATCGCATCAAAATACACATTTGGGCCGATCTGCCCGATCTATGTAAAGATGCTGGAGTATTTGACTCGGTAGGGCAAATTGTCAATCCACATCGTCGATCGAAGGTGGATTATTTGCCCGAAACTCCGTTTCAGAGAACTCTGTATTTAGACGCCGATACCAGGGTAGTCAGCGATATAACAGAAATGTTCGAGTTGCTCGATCGATTCGATATTGCAATGAGTCATGCCCACAGAAGATCGGGCCCTAAAAGCCAAAGGAAATGGCGTCGGGAATTTTCTGCGGCTTTTCCGCAGTTGAACGGCGGCGTTATTCTTTATCGAAAAACAGAAAAGGCGATCGAGTTTTTGGAAAGCTGGAAAACAGCTTTTCATGAGGCAAATCTCGGAAAAGATCAGTTAACTCTAAGAGAACTGGTATGGGAAAGCGACTTGCAAATCTATGTACTGCCCCCAGAGTACAACATCAGGTACGAAAAATATCTTGATGTTTGGACTGAGGAAGAGGCAATGCCGAAAATCTTGCACATGAGAAAATTTATTGACGAGCTTAAGAACGAAGCGTAAGCGCTCTAAAAGTAAGAAATTGCCGGAGGTATTTTTTGAAGAATAGTATGAAAGTCTGTTTTATCACTGGCGTAGGACACTCAGGCACAACTCTACTGGGCTTGATTTTGGGCAGTCACTCGGATGGTTTTTTCTGTGGAGAAACGGAAAATACTAGAATCTTACAAGAAGCAAATAAGCCTTATGGTAAGGGCGTTTGTAAAATATGTGGCCCAGAATGCGCGATTTGGGGCAATATTGAATACAGCCCAAAGCTGTACGAAGAAATATCGGATAAGACGAAACAACCCTTCATCATAGACTCGACAAAGAACGGCCCTTGGATAGAACAGCAAATGGCAACTGTGAGAAACTCTTCTGTAGAAACTTTTTTGATTTTAATGCAGAGAGATGGGAGAGCGTCTATTAATTCCTATATAAAAAGGTATCCGGAAAGAGATATTAAAGAATTAATCGAGAAGTGGGTTGCCAAAATTCGGAGAAGCAATGCTTTGTTCGATCGTTTTGAAAACAAAAAAATGAAAGTTCGTTATGAGGAACTAGCAACAAATCCAGATTTAGTCGTTGGCAATATCTGTAAATTTCTAGAAATAGATTATCAGCCAGATATGCTGAATTTCTACCAACACGAGCATCATCCGTTGGGTGGAAATGACGGTACTCTGCTTTTAGTTGCCAAAGGACAAGCAGAAAAGGGAAAAGAAGCTTTTGTCAATAGTTCTAACTGGAAGATCGATTATTACCGGAATCATAACTTGGGAATTAAGTTAGACGATCGTTGGAAGCAGGAACTCGATCCGGCTATTCAAAGCTTGTTTCAAGAAATAGCGGGCCAAGAGAACGAAGAGTTACAGTGGAATTAAAATTAATATTATGAATAGAGCGGATAATTTGAATCTGCTTAACAGAAACTTTTGGCAACAGTTGTGGGCCATCGCCAAACCTTACTGGGTTTCGCCAGAAAAAAAGGGAGCGATCGCGCTGCTGTTAGCATTGGTCGTTTTGAGAATAGCGGTCAGTCTAATTCAGGTATACAGAATTTATCTGGAAAGAGACTTTATGACCGCGATTTCTGAAAAGCAAGTAGAAACATTTTTTCAAGTACTATCCATCTACTTCTGTATGTTTGTTTTAGCTACTCCCGTACAGACAGCACGCCGATATGTAGAAGAAAAATTAGGCTTGCACTGGCGGAGGTGGATGACCGATAATTTTCTGAATAAATATTTCCGCGATCGCGCTTACTACGAAATCGAACATAACAACAAAGTTGATAACCCAGACCAGCGAATTTCCGAAGATATCAAATCGTTTACCAAGGGCGCTCTCACATTTTTATTAATTATCATAGGTGAGGGTTTTGACCTGATTCTTTTTATAGGCGTTCTTTGGTCTATTTCTCCTACCCTAGTGGCTGTAGTCAGCCTATACTCAGCTTTGGGTACTGCGATCGTAGTTTTGGGAATGAGGGTATTAATAAAATTAAACTTTATTCAACTCAAACGAGAAGCTGACTTTCGTTTTGGCTTAATTCATGTGCGAGAAAATGCCGAATCCATTGCTTTTTATCGGGGCGAAGCTCAAGAATTAGGGCAAGTGAAAGAGCGTTTTGATAAAGTTTACAGCAACTTCGATCGCATCATTAATTGGCAGCGAAATCTAGAGCTTATTACCAGAGGTTATAACAATATTGACAATGCCATACCAGCTTTAATTGTGGCTCCTATGTATTTTGCCGGACAAGTTAAATTTGGAGTAATCCTGCAATCAATTAAGGCTTTTAAAAATGTTTTAGATTCCTTGTCGATTATAGTAAATAATTTCGATAATCTGAGTGCTTTTGCGGCTGGAGTGCATCGCTTAACAACCTTTGAAGAAACTTTATCAGCACCGCATTCTTCGCCTCGTTCTGGCGCTACTTCGATCGATACAGTTGTCGATTCTGAGGTGTCTTTGGAACATATTACTTTGTTTACCCCAAAGCAAGAAAAGCTTTTAGTCAGAGATGTTTCAGTTGCGGTACAACCGGGAGAAGGGTTGTTAATTATGGGGCAAAGCGGTTCGGGAAAGAGTTCTTTATTGAGAGCGATCGCCGGTTTGTGGACTGCTGGTACCGGGCGTTTGGTGCGACCGCAACTGGAAGAAATGTTATTCTTACCCCAGCGACCTTATATGCTTTTGGGTTCCCTGCGCCTCCAGCTATTGTATCCCAAAACCGATCGCCATATTCCAGACGATCGACTTTATGAAGTTTTGAAGATGGTAAATTTAGCTGAGTTACCGGAAAGAGTTGGTGGTTTTGATGTCGAATTAGACTGGGCAAATATTTTATCCTTGGGAGAACAACAGCGTTTGGCATTTGCGCGATTGCTGCTGACAAAACCTCGCTATGCCATTTTAGATGAATCTACCAGCGCTTTGGATGTCAAAAACGAGCGACTTCTTTATCAGCATTTGCAAGCGAACGGTACAACTTTAATTAGTGTCGGTCATCGTCCCAGTTTGTTGGCATTTCACCAGCAAGTTTTGGAAATAGAAGGAAATAGTAATTGGCGACTCGTTCCCGCACAAGATTACCAGTAGGGTGGACAATGCCCACCTTAGCCCACCTGATGCGATCGCATCTCGCAGCGCTATGATTCCTGTATAAATGGGTATGAGCGATCGCTCTATCAATGGCCAGAAGAAATCGATTTATAGAGATTCTCAATCATCTTTTCTATCTCTGGCGGCATCGCCGAAAAATAAATGTAAAAACCGCCGCTATCTGACTTCTTCTCTATAACTTTGGCATAGACATCTTCACTAGGTTTGCCTGACTCATCTGCCATTAAAAAGTTCAGTTTGATATTCGTTAAAGGAGGAATTCCACTTTCACAAGTTATCTTTCCTCCCTTAGCCGAAAGCTCTACCAAACAGCCGCTTAACATCGCGTCGCTGACGTGCTTGCCATCCAGAACAGCATATTGCAACGACATTTTTTCAGAAAGGGAAAAGAATAGTTCTTCCTGTTTATTTAAATAGAGGTTATACGGTTCGTCGATCCCGCCAATATCGTAGATAGTAATCGGCTCTTTTACTCCTTTCGGCTGTACCTGCTTTTTGCCGTCAATTCTCAGTTTGGCTTTAACTGTATCTAAGGTAGATTGAGATATGAGAATTTGACCTTCTGTGGTATAAGATTCGATGCGATAAGTCAAATTCACCTGAGAGCCAACCACACCATACTTAGTGCGTTTGCTTGAGCCGATATTGCCCACAACTACTTCACCAGTGTTGATCCCGATCCCCATTTTTAAGGGCGAAACACCTAACTTGTTCATCTCTTCGTTAACGGGAATCATCGCCGACTGCATGGCAATAGCACAAGCAATCGCTCTTTCCGCATCATCTTCTCTGGCTGTAGGCGCACCAAATAAAACTAAAATGCCATCGCCCATAAACTCATCAATGGTGCCCTTATATTCGGTAATGGCATCAGCCATATATCCCAAATAAATGTTGAGAATTTTAACTACTTCTTCCGGAGGCAATCGTTCGGATGTGGCTGTGAATCCTCGTAAATCTGAAGTTAATATGGTAATTTTTCGTCGTTCGCCGCCGAGTTTAGCTCCTGTGGGATTTTCTAATAAATTGGCGACCACATCATCGGTGAGATAGCGACCGAAGGTTTTGCGAATATCTTTAGCGGTTTTGGCAACATAAGCGGTGATAGCAACAACAGAACCTCCCATTGCCAAAAGCGGGGGAATTACGGGAATCCACCAACCATTTATAAATGCTAAAAAACTGCCGCCGACCAGACTGCCGCCAGCAACTACAAAGCCAGCGGATAGCAGAAGGATTTCTTTTTTAGTGACTCCTATATCTCGCTGTAACCAAGCCAATGCAGCACCTACTACCGCCCAAGCTAAAATCCACAGCCACTCAAGGGGTTCGTTCCAGAATTGGATGGCACTCCGACCGTCAATCGCTGCGCTCAAAAGGTGACTGGCTATATTGGCGTGGATTTCTACTCCCGGCATTTGTTGTAGAGATCCGAATTGAGCGATGCTGTAGGGTGTGTAGAAGAGATCGTTGAGACTGCGAGCGCTGGCACCAATTAATACTATGCGATCGCGCATCAGCTGGGGTGGAATTTTGTTTTCCAGCACGTCTGTCATCGTTATGCGCGGAAAACTCCCCACAGGCCCGCGATAGTTTAACAAAATTTGGTAACCTTTATCTTCTGCATTAATATAGCTGCCATCATTGCCATTAAACGGAACAAGTACAGCTTTACCCAGCTTGTATTTCTTTTGCGATTCATCCAGAACCTCTGGGTTAATGCCTTGCTTGTTCAGATATGTTAAAGCTAGCTTTACCCCCAATCCGTCTAAAGTTCGATCGTTCTCGTTTAAAGCGCGATCCTTAGTGACTGGTACAGTTAAATAGAATCGGCGAATTACGCCATCCCCATCCCACGGTAAATCGTTAGCGGCAACTTGTTCGGGATATTTTAATCCTGGCGGTGCGCTAACTGTGTCCTGCTCAATATTACCGGCGACTTTCCTGACGCCAAAGAGATTAGGCGTACTCGCATACAGATTGCGTAATTCTTGATTACCCGGTTCTATTGGCTTTTCTTGCTTGAGCAAATCGGGTGAAGTCTTAAACAGGTTCACCAGATCGTCGTAACCTGGGGGTACTTGCAAATCTCGATACAAATCGAGGCCAATCGCTCTAGGTTGCTGCGCTTTAATATTACCTAACAATTTAGCCAGAACAGCATCAGGCATTGGCCATAGTTTGACTTTGCGGACATCGGCTTCCGTGATATCCACGATAACTATGCGATCGTCAACTGCTTCTCTGGGACGCAGGATAAAAAACCGATCCAGCAATGTCAACTCGAATATTTGTAACAATCCGATCGAGCGCAGAAGCAGTACTATTACCGTGATGCTAGGAGCAGCGATTAATATGCCGCGCCATTGCCAAAGAAACTTTTTGAGGTTTGTTCGCATAGCCTTTATTTGCCTGATGATTGATTATCCCTTGTTCCGCAACTGTTGAGCAGAGTAGCTTTGAATATTTTGTTCAAATCGACTGAATTTTCGGACGGCTCGACTAAAGTTACTGACTTTAACAATTGTTCTCAGTTAGACTGCACTTGTCGCTCGTTATGTCGCTCGCAACGCAGGTTAATCGCCGCTGCCAAGCTTTCGTACCAAATGCCAATTTCTAATTTTTAGAATTGGGCAAAAATATAAATAATGCCGATTTGTTTCCCGCTTATTTGGCAATTTTAGCTAGAATTTTTCGGCTTCGATCCGCACTTATAACCCATTGGAGTGGATTTCGGTCTTTGGCTTGAATATATTCTGGCTCTGCTCGATCGCCTGAGATAGAGGTATGAGCCGATCTTTTAAGTTTCCACTATTGACAAAATATTCTAATTGTGTTAATTTAACCAAACTCATCAGTGCTTTTAAAGCAAAACTAGCTCCAAAAAGGAAAAAGGCAACCGTTAACAAAGTATATTTTGCCATAGCTTGAGTTAAGTTACTTCCTACCGCGCTTTTGATTTTTTACAGTTATATGTTAAATCATTTTAACTAGAGCTTGTCTAAAATTAACTAGAGCTTGTATAAAATTTTATAAACCTTGCTTGCAGTCTGTTCCGTAATTAATGATATCCTACGTTTAGGTAGATTAACCTTAAAGGTCGATCTACAGACGATTTTAGGTATTGTTGTATCCAAGGATACTTATTTTGCCAAACATAGCAGTAACTGAAAAAAATGGACTGGCTAACGCAAGAAATCTTAACCCAATTATTCAACCTGTTCACAGCTAGTTTGTTTAAAGTGGGAGATTATTCTGTATCCATTAGTTCAATATTTGTACTGATAATATCGCTATTAATAGCTATTTTTACTTCTAGCGCTCTTAGTAATTTCCTGAAAGAGCGGCTGCTGGTCAGAATGGGAATTGACGAGGGAAACCGGGAAGCGATCGCCGTAATTGTTCGTTACGCAACAGCAGCTTTAGGTATCCTCATCGTATTACAAAGTATTGGTTTTAACCTGGCTTCTCTAGCTGTATTAGCGGGAGGTTTAGGAGTGGGGCTTGGCTTCGGCGTCCAAGATTTAACCACCAACTTTGTCAGTGGTTTGACATTATTGGTCGATCGACCGGTCAAGGTAGGAGACTATATTGAACTAGGAAATCTCACGGGAACAGTCAAGAAAATATCTATTCGTTCAACTATCATCAATACCAATGATGATAGCTCGGTGATTGTTCCCAACAGCAGTATGATTGGGAACAAAATTGTTAACTGGAGCTACGATAGCTCCTACTGCTGTCTCCGGATACCTGTAGTAGTAGCTGATGACAACGATCCCTTATTAGTGACGGAAACACTTTTAAGCGCTGCTTACATGGAATCGGCAATTTTATACAATCCCAATCCCAGAGTGCTATTTGTAGGTTTTACCGAACAGGGTTTTAAATTTGAACTTTTAGCTTGGCTCGACAAACCCAATAAAATAGAATTAATTAAAAGCTCTTTGAATTTTGCCATTGAATACAACTTCCGTGAAAATGGCATTAAATTTCCCACGGACGACAGAAATTTGTGGTTCCAAAATCCAGAGGTTTTCGCACCCTTGTTGCAGAAACAAAACTCAACGAAAATCGACCCAAAAAAAGAAACGGATATTACTGCGAGTTACGAGTCAGCTTTACACATAGCGCCTATTCCAGCCAAGCAATTGCCTGTCCATGATTTATTGCGCCAAATAGTATATTTTCAAAATCTTAACGACTTAGAACTGCGGCAATTAATTGAAGCTGGTTATCGACAACGCTTGGTGCCATCCCAAATTTTATTTCGCGAAAACGACCCAGGAGATGCGTTTTTTATCATTTTGGAAGGAACTGTAGAAGTTTTTGTCGAAAAAATTAACAAACACCTGGTCAACCTGACTGTCGGTCAATTCTTTGGAGAGCTTGCTTTGATGCTTGGAATTCCGCGCACTGCGACTGTAAGGGCGATAGAAGAAACGATTTTATTTGCCATAAACAAAGCTGGTTTCCAACAACTGTTACAAGAGCATCCTGAGTTATTCGAGGAGATCGTTAAAGCGTTAGGGAACCATCAAGAAGAACTAACGGCTAGGCAAAAACAGCTACGAGAAATGGGTTTAGTCGATACAGCAGAAGACGACCAAAACCCTGTGGCTTGGGTGAGAAAGCGGCTGCAAAAGCTTTTCAATCTTTAACTCAGTCATCGACTGCTTGAAAGTTATCACCCGATGCCAGGATTTTGGATTGGCTGGGCAATGAGCAGACAAAGGTTGAAATTCGGAAAAATTTTTTGAAGATTACCCTTGAAATGGGAGGCTTGAAACCGCTTTTTCGATCCCGGATGAAAGCCAAGGCCCTTAAAATCACATTACTATAAATTGTCCAGCTAATCGTTCCAGTCAACCCCACAGCCAGTTAGAATTTTTTAATAATCTCTTCCCTAAAGAGGGTGATATTTTAGGCGAGTAGTGGTAAAGCAAGGCATATCGTTGATAGAATACTACCGGAGAGTTAGGCCATGTTATAGATTGTGATGACATTGCTTGAGCGTACCCAAACTGCGTACTGCATTCACTGACACTAACAGCTAAATATTTGAGGCAGGCACCAATGGTTCCTATTTTAAGCTTTGCAACCGCGCTACCGGGATTTTTACCCTCTCTACCAAATAACTTTGCCTTTTTCCTCATCGTATTGATCGGGGGAGCAATTGTAGCTTTTGTACTGTACATATTGCTCTTTTACGTGCTGCGAGCGTTGTTTCGCCAAATGGAAAACGATGCAGCCCTCGTCAGCTTGAGTGTTTCTCGCGGCCCAGTTCTAGTCATTTTCATACTGCTCAGCTTAAAGGTTGCATTTGAGCAATTGAGCGGCGAAGGAATTCTGGGTTGGCTGGAAAAAGGTATCGACGGATTCCTGATCCTATGCGTTACTCACTGGATTTCTCAGTTATTTACTCAAGTTGTCGTCTATTACTTGAAAGCCTATGCCCGCAAAACTGAGGCGGTCTGGGACGACGTATTAATACCTATCCTCGATCGCACTATCCCCGTCCTAGCTTACCTGCTCGGTTTCTCTCTTTTCTTGCAAACATTAGGGGTTGACCTCACAGGAATCGGCTTAGCGGTAGGCAGTATTACCGTTGTAATTGGTTTAGCGGTCAAAGATATTTTAGCCAACTTCTTCAGCGGGTTAGTTTTGTTAGTCGATACGCCCTTTCAATTTGGCGATGTCATCTCCGCGAACGGGTCACTAGCCGTCATCAAAAATATCGGCATCCGCGTCACCAAACTCTACATGATCGATACCCACTGCGAAGTGTATGTGCCAAATTCGTCTTTGGGAAATCAAGACATCATTAACCTCAGTCGTCCTACTCCTCACTACGCTTATTCAATCAAAATCGGAGTCCGAGTAGATGCCGACCCGGTTGCCGCCACAAAAATCTTGAAAGAAATTGTGCTCGGACATCCAGATACATTGGGTACTCTTGAGGAGAAACTGCAATTTTTAGACAAATTTTATGTTTGGGATGAAGCACAGCCAGGTAAGCTTTCCAAAAAGGAAGCCGGACGCATCCGCGTGTTGGCAGAAATTGATGTGAACAAACAACTGCAAAAAATTGAAGAAGAAGTAGAGGATTTGGTTAACAAAATCAAAAGTCTGGAAAGAGGTGGATTGGATCTGGACGAACTCAAAGTAGTTCTGAAAGAATACTTAGATGTGGTGAATTTGGTTGGCTTACGAGTAGTAACAGAGCGCAAAGGTAAGCGCGTGCGCTCTCGACTAGAGGAACAACAAGAGCCTGCTCTGAAAACATCGCTGATCGGATTGATGAGAACCTGGTACGAAGCCTGGTTAAAAGACCCAGACTTGGTAGCGGAAGATCGCTTGATTTTACCAGAGGAATGGGAACAAAAAATTGAAGTTCTGAAGACCAAAATGAACAAACTTTATCAAAAAATGGCCAACCCTGGCGGAGATGAAACCAGGTTGGATGATTACGCAGTAAAGTTTGTCGAGTGGTTGCGGGAGAACTTCAAAGAGTCCAAAAATGCTTGGAAAGAGCCGAAGGTTCGACTGGATAACATCACTGGTGGCGGTATGGAATTTACCGTAAAATACTACGTTGACAATATCAAGTTAGAACATTGGGAGCGAGGCTACCGCGTCAACAACGAAGTGCGAAGAGAAATGATCAGGCGCTTGAGACAAGCTTACATTTACAACTCATAAAACAGTCAAATTGCAGGGCTTGCTGAGAAATAGATAACTCACAAGCCCTTTTTTTAGCCGTTAGCATCGACAAAAACTTTGCTACACACTTTCAGCACTAGGGTGTGGCTATTTTTCGGCCATAAGTTGCTAAAAAGAGGATTATTATACTGCTATTCTTTATTTGGTTTGCTTTACTACAATTTGCGCTGGTATTACTTGGCATACTCTAGCTTTTAGAGTAATTCCTGAATTACCCTAAAAGTCATAGTGCTTCAAATCACCAGAAAAGCGTAAGCGCTGTTTAAAACTTTTTGGAAATTGCCTTGACAACTGCACATAAGACGTATAAATTACAAGAAGTTGTTAAAATTCTCCTCTATCTTTAGATAGAGATCGAAATGGGCGATCGTCAAAAGTTTGCTTAAAACCTCAACAGGTTTCTTGCCGCCTCGCTTGGTAGGCTCCCCATTTCTGCCCAATTGAATTGGTGAAAAATCGTAATTTTCGCTGATTTGTGTAAGCAGATATATCGATCGAAGTTGCGATTCGAGATGCCGATCGCTACCCTATAGAAAAGGCAAGTTACCCTGACGGCAAGGGTTCCCCGGCATCCGGTCTGCCAGTAACACGGGGTAGCGAATCTACACTACAAAAAAACAAGAAAGAAGTATCAAAATATGAAAATTCTGTTACTAAGTGTCCACCCACCGCACGGAGGCGGGTCAGCTCACTCCAGTCAGGAACTTGCCTGCGGGTTACGCAACATCGGGCATGAAGTTTTGCATATCGCTCCCTACAAAGTGCCAAATAATTTGGCGCAATATCCTGGATTAATGTGGATTCAGGCTGACTTTCCCAACGACTTGAGCATTACGAGTCAAGCATTATCAGATATCGATCGCGAAGTTCAAATAGCCTATCAAATTCATGGCCCTTTCGATTTTGTCATTCTCGGTCGCGAATCGTTTTTGTGGCATCTTCCCGCTATCCGTCGCGTTCATCACGACAAACCTGTCATATTAATTTGTCGGGGAGCTTATATCAACCGCCTCGCTTCTAGCGATCCCATCGATCCCCAACTCAGACGGCAACTGCTCAACCTTTACCAAGGCTGCGATAAAATTGTTTGTATAGCTCGCCATCTTGCCGAATCGATCGAACGTGTAGTTGGTGTTAGCAATACGGTTTTCTTGCCCAACCCAATTAATCTTCCTCCCTTCAATCCCAGCACCAATCTTCCTCCTTTTCACCCCACTTCCAACTATCAGCAAATTGCCTCTGAACCGATTCGTTTGCTGATGGCGGCTCAACTCAAAGCCAGGAAAAGGCCGTTGGATGCAGTGGAAATTGTGCGAAATCTCTCACTTGCCGGAGTCAATGTCCATCTTACCGTGTGCGGAGATGGCCCCGATCGTGTGGAGATGTTGCATCGCATCAAAAGTTACGGTTTAGAAGAACGAATTGTGCTAAAAGGTAGCGTATCTCGGCAACAGGTACTCGATTGTATGAATAATGCAGAAACCGTTCTGCTTTGCTCCGATAATGAGGGACGACCTCGCGTCCTGCAAGAAGCGATCGCCGCAGGCAAAGGTGTAGTAGCCTACGATAACCCAGGTTCGCGAGAGGTAGTCAATGAATGGTTAGAGCGTTGGCCTTTGGGTCGTCTTGTTCCTATTGGAGATATTTTTGCGGCTGGGGAGGCAATTTTAGATTTAGCCCGCTATTTTCGTTCCCAACCAGAACCTTTACCTCCGCCACAATTGCCCAATCCCATTGAGGTACTTTACGACTACGAATCTATGCTTAACACCCTGAAATTACCAGCACTAGAAGCTGTATTTTGATAAGCAGTTAGCTATCTGCTAACTGCTTTCAACCTTGCTTTTAAGTCTTCTGGAGGTTTAACTTCTCCGGTACAGAATTGGTGTGGGCTGCCTTACCATTTTTGCCGGTATGCCCATTGCCATTACGCGGCTGAATTACACCATAACCGCCGTGATTGCGTTCGTAAATCACGTTAATTTCGCCGGTTTCCGCATTGCGGAACATATAAAAATCGTGATCCACTAGCTGTAACTGTTCTAAAGCTTCTTCAATAGTCATGGGCGGCATGGCAAAATATTTGGTACGCACGACTTCAGTGGGAAGTTCCACAGTGCGATCTCCTATCAAATCCACTGCCACTGGCTCTTGTTCTACTACCTCGCTAGTTTTTCGCTGGGCTTGAGTCTTCTTATCTAGCCGTTTTTCTTTGTACTTACGCAGTTTGCGGGCTATTTTATCAGCCACTAAGTCTATGCTGGCATATAAACTTTCACTTCCTTCTTCTGCACGAATCACCGCACCATTTGCATAGATAGTCACTTCAGCAGTCTGCTTAGAATTTACCCTGGGATTGCGTGCTACTGATAGATGCACATCAATCTCATTGGTTACATTTAGAAAGTGACTTGCTGCTTTTTCAATTTTTTGGTGTACGTACTCACGAATTGCATCGGTGATTTCAATATTTTTGCCATGAATCACAAGCTTCATATTCAATTCTCCCGCTGAATACTCTATCTACTAGCAGGCATATTTTTAGCCTGCGTCTACCTTTGGTCTGAAAGGAAAGCTAAGCCGACATCGCTGCTTTCCGGGAACGTAATTTATGTGTCTGGGGGTGTCGCAACGCCGAGATATTGCATATTTTATCAGATCGTAAGGATGCCGAAACTTTTCGGAGTTTATTTCTTGTCAAACTGCTTGCATAATGCAAAATGGCCATACTTTATCGCACTCTGACTTGAGCCTACGCCCACACCTCTACAGTAAGTTTCTCGGACGATGCCACCAACTATGCTGGCTTTCAAAGGAAGGTGGGCGATCGCCATCTCAAATTTGTGGGCTTTTTCTTGCTAAACAGGCTTCCTCCTATTCACATTGAGGTTATACATAAAACACTAGCATTTTGTATTCTGGAGTACATCGCCCTTTGGCTACTCTTTAAAATCTTTTGCATCTGTTGACATTTCTTGATTTCCCTGACCGGATTTTGAACGAAATTTAACGTAAAATACTCTTGATTTTTGTGGTGATTTCGAGTAATAATGATTGGTTGGCGCATAATAAGCAACAAAAACCCCGTTTTTGTCGGTTATACGATCGGGGAATCACAGATTATTCAGTAGCTTGGGAGTGGCAGCGATCGCTCGTGGCAGAACGCCGAGACAACCCCAACCAGGAAGATGTCCTCATATTGTTGGAACATCCCCCCGTGTACACGCTCGGACAAGGAGCCAGTCTGGAATTTCTCAAATTCGCTCCGGAGCGAAGTAACTGCGAGCTACACCGTATAGAGCGCGGTGGCGAAGTAACCTACCACTGTCCCGGTCAACTCGTCGGCTATCCGATCCTAAATTTACAATATCATCGGCAAGACTTGCACTGGTATCTGCGCCAGCTGGAAGAAGTATTAATCCGAGTGCTGGCTGAGTACGGATTGGTGGGGGAACGGCTCGACGGCTTTACCGGCGTTTGGTTAGAGGGACGCAAAGTAGCTGCGATCGGCATTAAAGTCAGCCGTTGGATTACTATGCACGGCTTCGCTTTCAACGTTTGTCCCGATCTGGAAGGTTTTAAGCAAATAGTACCTTGCGGAATTTCCGACAAACCGGTGGGCAGCTTAGCAGAATTTATTCCCGCAATTAATAAAGACCGAGTGCGTCAGCAAGTAGCAGCCAGCTTCGCCGAAGTGTTTGCAGTCGAGCTAATTCCAGAAACTATGGCTGGGGACTAGGGGTTAGGGGTTAGGGGAAGAAGAATTGAGAATCAAGGGTTTGGTCGAATTAAGAACGACCTCTCTGACATCCGATCGCTTGGTATAATTATTCAAAGTTTTGACTTTTCTTGATATATTTAACTTGTGGAAACTTTCCACATTTTTTCAATCGCTATCTACTCGCCCCTCAAAGGGGACAGCGGTTAAAAGCGCCTGTGTCGCGTTTCTTCCCCGACCTGAAAGTACTGGGTTTGCACACTTCCCGTAACAGCTTATGACAGAGACAACAGAGCCCAATGGCTTAGAGGTAACAGAGTACGTTTCCGTAGCGGGTTCTGTTGCAGGGACGTTAGTTGCAGTTTTTTCCCAGCAGCTGATATATTCGGTTGCTCCCCTGACTCTAGCCCTTTCCCTCAGCCTGATCAACCGACGCCGATTCGAGCAGACATTACAGCAGAACATGGCGGCTGTTTTATCTGAGATGGGAACCCGCGTCAGACAAATAGATCGGGAAATCTCAGAAGAGATGGGAAGCTTAAGAGATTCATGGCAAGGTTTCTCGACTCCGATCAAACCGGTGATTCTCGCTCCCGTTCAGGAAGAACTCAGCCAGCTGCGAGAGCGGTTTGATAGCCTGGAACAAGCGATCGGCAACCTTACCATATCAACAATACCCGAAGGGAGCGCTTCGCTGAGCGACACTCAAGCAAAGCAAATAGCCTCGCTTACCCCAGGTTTTGATACAGAGTATTTAGATCGCAAGATAGAGGAACTGAAAACAGAACTGCTCGACAGCAAGCAGATTGGTTCCGAGAACCTCACGAAAGCGGAATTTCAAGACTTTAAGCAGGAAATTCAGCAACTGCAAACCAACCTCTCCTCATTAACAGAGGCGTTTAAAGAGCGGGAAGAAATACAGCGCATCGAAGAACTCAGAGAAATGCTGTTGTCCCCAGAAGTCGAACAGCGTATTTCTGCGCTTGCAGACGCATCGGCAAATGTTGTTCCCAGCTACCTGGAAAGACAAGTTCAAGAACTGCAAGCAAACGTTTCCTCATTAACGGAAGCGTTTAATCAGCGCCAGGATTTAGAGCGCATCCAAGAAGTTAAACAAATTGCCGCAGAAGTGCAAGAGCAGCTAGCTGCTTTTACCGCACCGCCAGTAACTTTCGATCCCAGTTACTTGGAAGAGCAAATTCAGCAACTGGAAACAAAAGTATCTCAGATCGGCGACACGTTTGCAGAGCGCTTAGCAGAGCAAAGAGAAAGTACATCCGATGTAGAATACGAATTGTCTGCACTGCCGACACAAAACGGACGCTCTGACACCGGGTACGTAGCAGCGCAGATAAAAGAAATTAAAGCAGCGATCGCTCAGACAGAAGAAACCACCCGCGCTAACTTAGATCGGTTAGAAGCACAAAATCAGCAGATGCAAGCTACCCTCGCATCGTTGACTGAAGCGTTTAACGAGCGCAAGCAGCCAGCCGAGATAGAAGAATTAAAGCAAAGCACCGCCGAAGTTCAACTTCTTCAGCAAGTTTCTGCGATTACTTCCGACTTGGATAACAGCTGTCTACAAGCGGAAATTCAGCAACTGAAAAAGGAACTGCAAGCGCTGTATTTTCAGATACCGCAGTCAAACAGTTATGCTGAAAAAGCCGATCGCACTGTCGTTGACAATGCTTACACCAAATTGAACGCCATTGTCGATCGTTCGATCGATTTCTCATCTGCCAAATTCCAGCAGCTGTCAAAATGCGCCTCCCATTGGCAGCAACAGCTGTTGAAAATACCACAGCAAATCGCTCAATCCAAAGAAAAAGCTGACGATTCGGCTGCAAGCGATTCAGTGGTAAGCCAATCGGCAGCAAGCACGTTAGAATCAAAAGATTTGGATGCTTTGCTGACTAACTGGACAGAATCCTTAGTTGCCAGATCGCTGCAAGTGTTTGATAATTTACGTGGCAAACGGCAACAGAAGATTGAAGAAGTAGAGATAGAGATCATCGGTCTTCCCCAGCAAGCGATCGATCTGCGGTCCGAACAGCAAATCCAGTATATTACGGTGAATTCTGAGGTTGTTTCTTCACCAGAGTCTGAGTTAGAAAACGAGCTAGCAACGCAAATCCAGACGCCTGACACGGAAAGTCGCGAAAACGATCGCCATTCCGATATCGAGACGCCTGACAAGGAAAACTACCAAAACAATCGCCATTCCGATATCGAGACGCCTGACAGGGAAAGCCATCAAAGCAATAACCTTTATGAGGAGGGAGCGAAGCGTTAGATCCGCAAAAACAAACAAAAAAACAAATCTATAAAACATTTTGGGTCTGGTCAAGATGACTAGACCCGCTAGAGCGCCAGTCCAGTAAAAGAGGTTGACAAAAGAAATAAGATGTGTATTTGTATAGAAACCTCGGCAGGGCGAAGCAAGAGGACATAAAAATTGTTGCTTCTGGCGATCGATTGTCGCCCTCTTGCTTCGCCCCTACACAATACATATTTCATTGTTTTTG
>NZ_JBHFNU010000112.1:0-127412 GCF_041929145.1 Aerosakkonema sp. BLCC-F183
GTGGTACAACTTTAAGCTTCTACCAAACAGTCGTACCTGTGTCATTAGTACACTTGTACGACTGTTTTTTATCTTTTTACTTTTATTTATAGGAGTTTAGACTAACCGCGCTTTAGGGCGCGGTTAGTCTAAACTCCAGTAGTTTGGTTGACAAAAAAAATTTGTCTTGTTTGGGGAGAGTGCGATCGGCAATTTCTGCGGTTGAATTCCCGACCTTTAGGTGCGATCGACTAGCCCATATCCCTAGCTTGAGAATTCTTTCCCAGACGGTTCTGGTTTCCCGCCGAGAACTTCTTTTAGCAGCGCCGTGACTTTTCGACCTTGTTCCCATCTCAATAATATGATGCTTTTGAGACCTTTAATTAAAAGAATTTTGACTAGCACCCTTCTCATTTTTTTGCGTAATTTGCTGGGCAGTGATTGATAAGTTTTGTTAAAAATAATTTTTAGCCATACTTTATATATCTCAAACAAAGTATCAATTCTATTGGAGTCAAGATTTTGGCTGGTTGCTTGATTGGGATGAATGCGAAACGCAGCTAGCCTTTCGTCAATAAACCCTATTTTATAATAGGCCATAATTCGCAACCACATCTCCAAGTCAGCCAGTTGTTTAAAATTGGCATCGAACAAGCCAACTCGCTCAAATACTTCCCGCCTTATCAAGACATTACTCGGTTCGCCAACCTTGTTGTATGGAGGTTTAAAAAAATTATTATCTTGCCAAAAAATCAAACCAGATTGGACTGGCTGAATTTTTGACCAATGTTTGTGTAAGTCCTGCATTCCGGTCAAAAATTTTAGATCGACTGGCTGTTCGTAAATTAGTTGGCGAGTGCTAAAAACCAAACCAATTTCTTCATCTTGTTCGGCAATTTGCACCATTTTTGCAATACAGTCTGCTGTCAGAGTATCATCTTGAAATAAGAATTTAATATATTTGCCTTTGGCTTGCTCGATACAATAGTTCCAGTTAGGTACTAAACCATATCTGGTATGAGTGAAAATATGAGTATTCGGTAGTTCTGCCACACGCAACAACCTTAACCCTTCATCTTTTGAGTCATCATCAGAAATAATAATCTCTATATTAGGATAAGTAGTTTGCTGGAGACAGGTTATCAGTGACGGAATAAATTCAGCGCCATTATATAGAGGTATACAGATGCTAACCAGTGGATAACTATTCATTATTATTCAATTACTAAGAACGTGTCCCATCCCATCGTTATCCGAAGCTCAAGACTATTCTCCCATGAATTACTTATACAATAACGATACCAACGGACACGATCTAACTTATCTGCCTCCCGTTTGTATATTGACTGCGGGCTAGGGGGAACAGAGAGCGGGAGAGCTGATGGAGCGGGGGATGGGCGAGTCAGAGAATTAATATTTTTCCTGTTTCCATCTTCTCTTCTCTCTCCTTTTTGACTTTTAACTTTTGACTTTTGACTTTCACCTAACGGCACTAGCCTCGGAAAATTAGCGGCATACTGGAAATGTCCGCAGTTATCGGAATTTTTGGTTGCAGCTGGCAACCGTAACTCCTCGTCACACCTGAAACACCGC
Organism: Aerosakkonema sp. BLCC-F183; assembly: GCF_041929145.1. NCBI lineage: Bacteria > Bacillati > Cyanobacteriota > Cyanophyceae > Aerosakkonematales > Aerosakkonemataceae > Aerosakkonema > Aerosakkonema sp. BLCC-F183. The sequence continues at coordinate 1,573 of NZ_JBHFNU010000112.1, forward strand.
TAAAGCAACCATGAAACGTAAATCCAGTTCCGTCTCCTCCAAATCTGGAGCTTTCAATTATACCTCCCTCGCAATACTCAGCGGCGTCTTCATCTTGGGAGTGGGGGTTGGCATTGCTTTTACCACGAATGCCAATTTAAGTACAGCAAACGTGGCATCCCGCGAAGTGATTGACCGCACCGCGCCTAACCCTGATATTTGCGCTCAGTATGGAGCTAGCGCCATAGTGACAGAAACCCGTACCTTTGTGACGTTAAATCCCTTCACCGTATACGTAACTCAGCCGCGTATGGAACCTGGATGCGTCCTGCGAAGCAATAACTGGGCAATTCTGGAGAGCAGAAAATTGATAAACGGAGAGCAAGTGCGCGAGTGTAAAAATCGCATGAACACCTTTGGTTTCACGAATAATTTGGAAAATTCCCCTAAAATTGACTGCCTCTATCAAACCGACACTGATAAGAACCGCTTCTTCAATCAACCCGGAACTGCTGGGCCAGCACCAGAAACAGACCAGTTCTAAAGCTCGACAGTTGCCAACATCTGAAAAATTACTTTAAATCCGTGCATCTCTCTACTGGTAGATGTATATTGAGAACACTGAATGTCCAAGCAAACCGATGAGCCTGCGACCAACATAAAACTTCACAATCACGGGACTTACGCAGCCAGTTTGCAAAAACACTATATTTAGTAGTGTCAATTCATGAATTGACACTAAATTTAGATGTTCTGCGTAAGTCCTAAGTCAGTCAACAGCATCAGGGTGCCCAAACTTCACGTACTTTCCCAGAAAAATGAAGTTTTAGGGCGAAGGGCTCATTCCTGTAAATGGGATTGAGTCGTTTAAATAAAAATGTTTATCAGCACATCCAGTGACGAGGGTGCCTCAGATCTGGCAGAGTTAATCCGTTTTAGCCGCAAGGTGACAACTTCTAAACCTGCCAGAACATCCCGTTGGCAACGGGTCAACCAGATAGAAAACGAAGCTTCCGCCACACTCAGCACAGAATCATCTGCAACGCTGGATGGCTGCACCCCGTCTTTGACGTCTTTGAGAGAGGGAGACACGAAAGCTCTGGCAGCACTGTTCGATCGCGAAGATAGCGACGAAATCGAAACAGATATCAGCAAATACCTGCTCCTCTTATGGCCAGAACCCTGCTGGGAAGACAATCCCTTTGATTTCTTGCGAGAGTATCTCTAGATGTGCTTACTTGAGGTCAAAGAACCATTTTGGGACTGACGTACCACAAGCGTCGAAACCCGGTTTCATATGACATCTAAAGCTCGTGAAATCCAGTGACTTCTCATTCAAACCGGGCTGCATTAGTGTCCTTACCTTAATGTCCCTTTCAGGCTCCCATTTATTCTGCTAAATTAGGTTTTGGTTGCTCAACAAATCTCTATTGTGTTGGCCACAGTTGAATAAAGGCATTGGTGACCGAACTGGGTGTATGAAGTGCAAGGCGCTGGCAAAAACGATCCCGATCGCTATGTAAAACCCCTGCCACTTGCGATCCCCCCAGTGGTAGAGCCCAGTTTTGTTAGCAAACCTTTATAATAACGCCTAAGATCACCCTATTGAGAAACGAGCTACCAAATTCAGGGTGTCACAGCCGCTCCTACATGAAAACGCTGACCTCGTTGACACAGCAGCTCAAGCAATGGCGGCGAGTTGCGTTCGACCGATATCTGCGATGCCGCCAAGCCTGCGGTATCTACGTCCGTAGCAGTGCATCAGTGCTAAGCTTGTCCCCAGGACAGGGCAGATTGGCAAACGGTGCCGCGAAAACCTTTGTGCGGACGCGATCCCGTCCCCGTGCCGCAGCCAGATGCCCGCAGCCAGATCCAGATCTATCGCTTTCCTCCAGCCTCGACCTTAGCGTGCGCTCCGATCGGCTCTCAAGCAAGGAGCAATCTTCTCCCCAGCAGATAACGCCTCCAGAAAGCATAGGTAATCGCCGATTTGTAGGAAGTCTTTTGCGAAAACAATTATCCGGTTCGCTGTTAGCAACCAGTATCTCTTCAATCCGATCGCTGCCCACTCAGTATTCGTTAGGGGCCAATTGTCGTCGTTATAAATCTCATCGCCCCCCCATAGCATTAATTGTGGCAGTAGTGTCCCTCACCACCAGTTTGGGCTATCGCTTCTACAACCAGCCAAAACTCGATGTTGACACGATCGCTCCCACAACAATTAGGGCACCTTTTGACGCCAGCGTCGAAGATATCAAAACCACGGAAGCAAAACGAAAAGCAGCTCGCCGAGGTTTGGTGCCCCTCTTAAAGATCGATGCGGCTGTCAACGAAGAGATTTACCATAATCTGCAAAAAGCGATCGACCAGATCGACACCGCAAGACAACTTCCAGGGCCATTTCCCTTTGCCAAAACCTCTGTTCTATCCCTTGGCACCCAACTTTACTTGCGCGACTGCCAGGAGTGGGAATGGCGGATGGTGCTCTCCGCCGCGAACGGCCAGAAGCTGCCAAAATCTCAAGAGCGCCTGAGCTTGCCACCCTTACCCTCTGCTTCTCTCTCACCAATTCAGCAACGAGCGGTCACGGAACTGCAAGCCTATGGACGCTCTACCTCCTCCGCAGAATTATCCGCGCTCGTTGAGAAAATTTCACTCGTTCGTCAGCTTTATGCCCAAGCCGTGGCTGTTTTCGCAAACAAGCCGACCTGGGAAAATCAAACTGCACAAGATACCTCTGCATTACAACTGTCAGATGCAGCTTGGCAAAAAATGCAACGCGGTCTGCGCCAAGTAGCAGAGCGCATTCTCACCCAAGGCATTCACCCCGGCTTACCCACCCCGGTGTTGGAGCGAGCGGTAAGTATGCAGGTAAAAATCGAGATACCGCCTGCGGCACAACCTCTGGCAACCAAGATCCTTATGGCAGCTTTGCAGCCGAATTTAAAGGAAGATCCCGAACAAACAAGGCAGCAAGCAGAACAAGCCGCACGACAGGTAAAACCGGAAATCATCCTCGTGCGGAAAGGAGAAGTAATTGTTCAAGCAGGCGAAAAAATTACCCAAGCCAATTTTGTGCGGCTCGATTATTTTGGCTTGAGCCGCCGGGGTATTAACTGGCAGGGTTTGATCGGGTGTGGCGTCGTCGTCAGCGGAGCCGTCAGCGTTTTTTGGCTTGTGGAAAGGCGATTTCACCCCGGACTGCGCCGCCGAGACCAGATTTTAATACTACTTCTCACTCTCAGTGCGCCGTTGTTGGTAAGCTTGGGGATACCTTATACCAGCTTGCCGGCAATTGGCTTATTGGTGGGCAGCTTTTACGGTTCCGTTTTGGGCGCAAGTGCTGTAGGGCTGATCTCTCTGGGCCTGCCCATCAGCATGGAAATTGGCTGGGAGCATCTCCTCGCCAGCGCTGCTGGTGGCATACTGGGTAGCTTAATAGCTGGAAGATTGCGATCGCGTGAAGAACTCGCTCTCTTAGGTGTCGCGGTAGGCTTAACTGAAGGAGCAGTCTACCTTATTCTCAATCTCATGGTCAGCGCTGCGATCGGTTCCGTCTGGTACAGCGTACTCGCAGACGCCGCTCTGTACAGTCTCACCGGTTTGGCCTGGAGCGTTGTCGCATTGGGGCTGAGTCCCTACCTGGAACACCTCTTCGACCTGGTAACTCCCATTCGTCTGGCAGAACTTGCCAATCCAAACAGACCTCTCCTCAAGCGTTTGGCCGAAGAAGCCCCAGGCACTTTTCAGCACACCCTGTTTGTCGCTACCCTCGCAGAAGCCGCCGCCAAAGCTTTGGGTTGTAATGTCGAGCTAGTCCGCACCGGCACTCTGTATCACGATATCGGCAAACTGCACGACCCCCAGGGATTTATCGAAAATCAAATGGGAGGCCCAAACAAGCACGACGAAATCGACGACCCTTGGAAGAGTGCGGAAATCATCAAAAAGCACGTCAGCGAAGGTCTGGTGATGGCGCGTCGCTGTCGCTTGCCCAAAGCAATACAAGCTTTTATCCCAGAACACCAGGGCAGGATTTTGATTGCCTATTTCTACCACAAAGCCGAGCAAGAATCGAAACAACTCGTATCGGAATTTGATTTTCGCTATGATGGCCCAATTCCGCAATCGCGAGAAACAGGTATCGTTATGCTCGCAGACGCCTGCGAAGCGGCTTTACGCAGTCTCAAAGATGCCAGCTATGAAGACGCTTTGGGAACCGTGAATAAAATACTCAAAGCTCGCTGGCAAGATAATCAACTCGTAGATTCAGGACTGAAGCGAGAAGAAATGCCCCAAATTGCTGAAATCTTTGTGCAAGTATGGCAACAGTTTCATCACAAACGCATTGCTTATCCCAAAGCTGCTATCAACCCTCACCAATCCAAGCTTTAATTTTAGATTTTGAACACGTGAATTTCATTTACGCAGCAATTTTAGATTTTCATTAGACGATGCCAAAACCAAACCAGGAATTTCGGTCTAATATAAAATCTAAAATCCTCAAAATTATCATGCGTAATACCAAAATTATCTGCACCCTTGGCCCTGCCAGTTCCGATTACGAAACCATCAAAGCAATGGTAGAAGCTGGCATGGATATAGCGCGGTTAAATTTTTCCCACGGAGACCACGAAACTCACCAAAAAAACATTCATTTAATCCGAGAAGTTGCCGCAGAACTCAACCGACCGATCGCTATCCTTCAGGATTTACAAGGCCCAAAAATCCGCGTCGGAGACATGGAAGAAGGTGTAATTCTGCGTCCGGGCGAGAAAACTTGTATAACTATGACTACCGTTCTCGGTACAGCCGAGCGGTTTAGTTCTACCTACAAAGACCTCTCCTCAGATGTCAGAGAAGGGGAATCTATCCTGATTAACGACGGATTGATCCGCATTAAAGTAGACCGAGTTACAAAAAATGAAATTTACGGCACAGTTATTCAAGGTGGCTCCCTCAAAAGTCACAAGGGAATTAACCTTTCTTATTCATCTATTTCTACCCCCGCACTCACTGAAAAAGATATTGATGACTTAACATTTGGATTATCCCAAGATATAGATTATGTCGCCCTCTCTTTTGTGAGGGAAGATGCCGATATTAAAGAAGTGAGAGGATCGGTGCGACGTAAAGAAAAAATGACTCAAGTCATTGCCAAAATCGAACGTCACGAAGCAGTAGAAGATCTGGAAAGCATTGTCGATGCCGCTGATGCTCTTATGGTAGCGCGGGGAGATTTGGGTGTTGAACTTCCTTTAGAGCAAGTTCCCTTAATTCAAAAATCAATGATTCAAAGTTGCCGCCGACATCTCAAGCCGGTCATTACGGCTACCCAAATGTTGGAGTCGATGATTCAAAATCCGACCCCCACTAGAGCAGAAGTTTCTGATGTTGCTAACGCCATTTTTGATGGCACCGACGCTATCATGCTTTCCGGAGAAACGGCGGTGGGCGCTTACCCAGTGGAAGCGGTAAGGACGATGGCTCGCATCGCTGAAACGGTGGAAGCAAATTTAATTTCTTCTCCTCAATACATCGAGACAGTGAGAGAACACGGGATCGCTAACTCTGTTGCTCATGCTGCTTGTCAGCTGGCAGAACATATTAAAGCAAAAGCCATTATTTGTTTTACTGAGCATGGTTTTACTGCTCGACTTCTGTCTAAATATCGCCAGTCAATTCCGGTAATTGCGATTACGCGAGAAGAACACGTACAGCGGCAAATGGCTCTTTATTGGGGCGTGCAATCTTTGCGGTTAGAGGTGGGTGATAACACTGATGAAATGATTGCCGCAATGGAGAAAGCAGCGGTTGAAAATGGGTTTGTTTCTGTGGGAGATATCGTTGTAATTACTGCTGGTTTGCCTTTGCCTCTCTCTGGAGTTACTAATTTGATTAAGGCACACCGTATTGGGGAAAATACAGGACTGTAGGTCACCCGATTTTGGATTTTGGATTTTGGATTTTGGATTGGCTCGGCTTTGAAAGAGGGGAGATTGAAATTCGTCAAATTTTTTTGATGATTTCCATTAAAAGGAGAGGTTTTACACCTCTTTTTTTCGGTAAATTTCAGATTTCAGATTTGAAATTTAAAATTTTAAATCTGAAATCTCGAATTTGAAATATCGCTTATCCTTTGACGCCGCTACCTGCATCAGTTGGTACAATGTATCGCTGCATGAATAGAAAGAAAAATAATATTGGCGCAATGGAAATAACGGAACCGGCTGCGATCGCACGCCAATCTAATGAGAAGGTACTCGCTAACATCGCTACTCCTACAGGTAAGGTATAATATTCCGGGCGATCGACTGCTATTAATGGCCACAAAAAGTCGCTCCAAGACCCGATAAATACAAAAATTGCTAACGTCACCAGTGCGGGACGAATGGCGGGAAGCATCACAAACCACCAAATTCCCACTTCCGAGCAGCCATCCATCCTCGCTGCTTCTTCTATTTCTTTTGGCACTCCTTGAAATGCTTGCCGCAGCAGGAAAATGCCAAAAGCTGAGGCTAAAGATGGAAAAATTATCCCTAAATAGGTATTTCGCAAACCTAGCTGCACTGTCAATACATACAAGGGTATCATCACGATTTGGAACGGAATCATGATGGTGGAAACAATACCTGTAAAAATCGCTTCTTTTCCCCGAAAGTTTAGCCGTGCGAGTGGGTAAGCGGCGAGGGAACAGAACAGCAAATTTAATCCAACTGTTAGTACTGCTATGAGGGTGCTGTTAAATAAATACTGCCCGAACGGATTGGTCTGCCAAACTTGCACAAAGTTCTCGAATGTGGGCTGACTTGGCCATAACTGGGGCGGAAATTGAAAGATGTTTTCCCCCGGCGATTTGAAGGCGGTACCGATCAACCACAGTAGCGGAAACAACATCAGAAATGCGATCGCACTCAATCCCCCATACATCCAAACCAATTGCCACCTAGACCGCCCTCGGCTTTTGGCTTTTCCTTCTCGTTTTTCCATCTTCTTCATCTGTTTTGAATTGGCCATCGCATTATATTAATAATACTTATTTAATTCCTCTGCCAATAAATTTCTGTTAATCGAATCTTTGGCCATCAAAAAAAAGTGTAAATGTTTGTAAAACCTCTTGCATTGTGTAATGAGACATGAGATTATAGTAATTGTATTTTAGTAAGTAAATCACTTTCCAAGCCTACATCGGTACGTGCTTGGAGCGCAACGGACAATAGTCCGTTGCGCGGGGTTCAGAAAAAATCAACCTGACAGTTAAAAACTTCATCGCAACATCCTCAAACCAACTTCCGTACAAACACCATTTAACTGAATGTCCCATCCTTCAATCGGTAACTGTGGCACATAAGCAAATTCAAACACGATCCCAATTGTAGGCTTTGACGACCACTCCGGGGAACTCAGCAGGCGATCGTAATAACCGCCGCCATATCCCAGTCGATACCCCCGCACATCGCAAGCAACCGAAGGAACCAGAATCAAATCTACCTCATTGGCGTTTAAAGTTGGTAAATCCGGGTGAGGTTCAAAAATTCCAAAAGCACCTTTTTGCAGCGGTTGTCCGGGTTTCCAGCTATGCCAGGAAAGCTCATTGCCCACACAACGAGGAAATCCCCATTTGCGGTTATCGGCAAATAAAATACTGAGGTCTGGTTCTTGTCGAAAACTGAAATAAGCGAGAATTGTTTTTGCTTGGGTAAAGAGAGGGGAAGATTGGAGGTGGTTGGAAATGCGATCGCTCTTTTCTCTCCATAGTTCTGTTAACATAGATTGGCGTTGTTTAATGAGCGATCGTCTTAATTCTACTTTTTCCATTTAGAAACCTAGCACCACATTCATCGCTAAACGAATAGATTCCCAGTATTCTTCTTCTAAAACACCTACTAAACCCAGAATCCTACTGTTATCGAGCACTCGAATTTGTCCGACATCAATATAACGATCGCGATCTAAACCGTTAGTTGGCGTTGCTTTTACATTCACAACATAAGGCGCTTGCTTGCTTCCTGGGCGAAATGGCATCACAATGGTTAGCAAACCATATTGATTCATAATGTCATTTTGGACAATTAAGCAAGAACGGGTTTTTTGTGCTTCTGCACCCACTGTGGGGTCAAGTTTCACCCAACGAATTTCGCCACGTTTATAAGTTAAATTACCTTGTGGCATTAATCAATCCCATCCCCAACGACACAATCCCAAGCTGCAATCTCAGCTAGATATTCGGGATCTTCAGCATCTTGTTTGAGTGCGGCAATCATTTCTGCTTCCATCACAGCCCGACGGTGTGCTGCTAATACCCCATTAACGTAGCCGCTGCGGTTTGCTTTGTTTCCCGAAGCAGCTGCTTGGCGATCGATAAAGTCTAGGATTTCATCATCCAGAGTTATCGTAACTTTCTTTGCCACTGGTATTCTGGTTTTATCTTACTCAAACATCATACCCTTTTATCTTATCATCAAGATAGAGAGCGATCGCTCTTTTTTGTTCATAGAGGTCTTCCCGCCGCCAGTCTCGTCTTCCCGGTAAGGAATTGCGGTTTTTGATGCTGTTGATAAACTCTTTCTCTGCTTCCTATACAGCAATATTTGTTTGGGAAACTGGTATAGAACTGATATGTAGATCGATCGCTTGGCGAATAATTTCCGCTTCGCTAATACCTGATTGTTGTGCGATCGCCTCTTTACTTCCTTCCCTTTTTTGGTGTATCATTTAAATAATGGAAATATAAGTAAAATTAACTATTAAACAATAGTTCTTCCTCATCAAAATTAGTATATCATAAAAAAATAAAGCCTGTCAATAGGCTTATCTATATATTTGCTATGTTAAGAACGGATGCTATATTGATTTAGCACCTTGGTCGCATTGTATCTATTGGTTCTGATTAACTGTTTAAAGTTATTAAATTATGAGTTGGAACGAAATTAGGATACCACATATTCAAGGTATTGAAAAAGTGGTGGCTGAGTTTTATGTCAGGTGTAGTGCATATATGCCAAACTGCCAGTTCAGAGTAAAAATCACCCAAGATAATTATGGTAATTATTCAGGACGTGTGAATGTTGCAATAAAAAATTTCAAAGATGGCTCCCCTGAATGGGTTGGAGGCCAAGGAGAATCAGTTGATGAGGCATTAGAAAATTCTATAAACAACTTTATAAACTCAATAAAATCTTCTGGTAGGGATTTAAGTAATCTTACAGATAAAGATTTTGAGTGGTCTGCTCCTGAAGACTTTTAAATGACTAAGTTTGTAAGAGAAACTGATGACATACCTGGTGGATATGACACATCTGATGTCCCCGATTTACCTGATGAGTAAATAAGTAAAAATAAAACTAGGAGCCACATCGTGAGGTATACGTATATTTTGAGAATTGATTGTGAAAAAGAAAAAATAAAATTAATCAGTGAAATTTTGGGTGTTGATAACAACTCTAACAATTCTTATTGGGAGCAAATATTAGTTGAAGAAGCTTTAGATCCTCCAGTAGATTTTATAGATATATTTTTAAACCTTCTAGAAGGCAAATATCAGCAACTTTTTTTGGTTGGAGTTCAGAAAGATGATATCTCCGTATGGATGTATTACGAATATGATGAACAGTGTAATATGGAATTCTCACCTGAAGATATGAAACGTCTAGGAGACAATCAAATTACTTTATGTATTTCCTGCTGGGAATCGGCTAGCAAAGATGCTTTATAAGAGACTTTTGAGATAAAAATAAAAGAAAGAGAGCAAACCTAATTGGATAGAACGATAGTAGAATCACATCGATTCTGTAGGTTGGGTTCCAATCCTCACAATTGAAGGTGAAAAGAATATTGAGGATATTCTAAATGTTCGATAGCTTATCACTCTTAAAAAAACCCCGTTTCTTAGCCATATCTACAATTCTCAGCAGGGGTCTACTTGAGCGCAGATTCTGCCACACCTACATAATACTACCATCAGAGAAAAATTTCAAGAGCGATCGCCAAAAATCTTCTCTTTGTATGTTGTTGCGACACCGCATGAAAAGAGGGCTGAAGCGCAACAATGTACCGTACCTTTGCGATATCGACAATTGTGTGAAGGGGTTTACCTGAGCGCAGATTCTGCCACACCTACATAATACTACCATCAGAGAAAAATGTCAAGTGCGATCGCCAAAATTTTCTCTGTACGTAGTTGCGCTTAGGCCCCAAAAGAGCGCTAAAGCGCAACTACATACCTAATTAATCAGCGTGCTGACGATACCAATCAATCGTATTCTTCAGCCCTTCCTTAAACTCAACCTGCGCCACAAAACCAAACTTCTCCTTAGCGCGTTCCGTATCCAAACACCGCCGAGGTTGACCGTTTGGCTTATCCGTTTCCCAGACAATTTCGCCCTGAAATTCCATTAAATCGCAGATTAACTCCACCAAATCTTTGATAGTAATCTCATAATTAGTTCCCAAATTCACCGGGTCAGCCTCATCGTAAGATACAGTAGCCATCGCAATTCCTCGTGCTGCATCATCTACATAGAGAAACTCGCGACTCGGACTACCATCACCCCAAACTGGTAAGTGTTTATCTCCCCGGACTTGTGCTTCGTGAACTTTGCGAATTAACGCCGGAATTACGTGGGAACTGCGCGGGTCAAAATTATCCTCTGGGCCGTACAAATTCACGGGTAACAGATAAACACCATTAAATCCGTACTGTTGCCGATAAGATTGCAGTTGCACCAATAAAGCTTTTTTCGCCACACCATAAGGCGCGTTAGTTTCTTCGGGATAACCATTCCAAAGGTCATCTTCTTTAAAGGGAACTGGAGTAAATTTCGGATAAGCGCAGATAGTACCAACGCAAACAAATTTTTCCACCCCAGCTTGATAAGCAGCGTGAATTAATTGCACGCCCATCATCAAATTATCGTAGAACAACTCCCCCGGTTTTTCCCGATTTAAACCAATCCCACCAACGTGCGCCGCCAAGTGAACGATGACATCTTGATTTTGGGAAAGTTTTTGGCAAACATCCATCGATCGCAAATCGAATTCCCGCGATCGCGGTATCGTAATCTTATCGCGATCGGCTCCAGCATCGCACAACTGTTTTACCACCTGGCGGCCCAAGAAACCAGCCCCGCCAGTGACCAAAATTCTTTTATCTTTTAAATCCAATGCCATATCTCCATCCTCATCTGTCGGGGCTGTACTTTCTTAATCCATTACCGTAGCTGCATCTTGACGGATAGTAGCAATGTCAGGCGCAAATTTCGCTCCCTTACCATCTGGTAAAGTCAGTCCCAATCTCTGCAAATCTGCTTCTACCATCAAACCAACTAACTCTGGAAATGTCACTGAAGGTTTCCAGCCTAACTTTTCTTTGGCCTTAGATGGGTCGCCAATTAGTAAATCTACCTCAGCTGGGCGTAGATAACGTTCATCAAATTCCACGCAATCATGCCAATCCAAATTGACATAACCAAAAGCTAAATCCAAAAATTCCCGAATCGAGTAAGTTTCACCCGTAGCAATCACGTAGTCATCTGGCTGTTCTTGTTGTAGCATCAGCCACATCGCTCTTACATAATCCTTAGCATAACCCCAATCCCGCTTAGAATCCAGATTACCCAAATAGATTTTTTTCTGCTTGCCAGCTACAATTCTAGCAACCGCCCGCGTAATCTTCCGCGTTACAAACGTTTCGCCTCTGCGAGGGCTTTCGTGGTTAAATAATATACCGTTACAAGCAAATAGTCCGTAAGATTCCCGATAATTCACTGTTTGCCAGTGACCGTAAAGTTTAGCGCAAGCATAAGGACTGCGGGGATAAAACGGCGTCGTCTCCTTCTGCGGCACCTCCTGCACCTTACCAAACATCTCAGAAGAACCAGCCTGATAGAAACGCACCTCAATCCCCGTGCGATGTTGGTAATCGCGAATCGCCTCCAGCAGGCGCAGCGTGCCCATTGCCACCGTGTCTACCGTATACTCCGGCGAGTCAAAGCTAACCCGCACGTGAGATTGCGCCCCCAGGTTATAAATTTCTACTGGTTTAACTTCCTCAAGAATCCGACGCAACGTCACCCCATCAGTTAAATCGCCGTAATGGAGAAACAACCGCGCTGTCGGATTGTGCGGGTCTACATATATATGATCGATCCGGTCTGTGTTGAAGGTGGAAGTCCGCCGGATAATCCCATGAACCTCATAACCTTGTTCGAGCAAAAACTCACTCAAATAAGATCCATCTTGACCTGTAATGCCAGTGAGTAGCGCTCGTTTTCTTTGTGTCATCTTCCGAATTCCTCAGCAATCTTTGAATTTGAGGTAGTTGCCTGTCTTCCACAGGCAGAAACATTTACATTTGAGGTTTGGTTTATGCCAAATGGCACGCTACGCGATCGCAGTTGGCGTTATGCTTACAGCTAATCGCTTCTTGATGCAGGCGAGCCAGTGGCACTATCTCAATCCTTTCCTACGTTAACTTAAACACGTCCGCTAAGTATCAAGAAGCTATGTAGTTTTTGCAAAGAATTCTCAGCTACTGTATTTTTGTTAAACTTTTTTAACAGTAGCCGGACTTACGTACTTATATACACCGGGAATCTAAAAGTTATGATTTTTGATTTCAAAACTTTGAACATCTTAAAATTTTAGCATCAAAACCATAACTTTTTTATTTGTACTCCTAACTGAATGCCGTTTATGAATACGTAAGTCCTGCTTATGTTTAAGCGCTGCGATTCAAGCTTAATAAGCTCCGTTATTCGTAGGAAAAATCACTACCCCTACGGTTTTGATAATCACCCACAAATCCAGCCAGAAATTGCGAAAATTGACATAGTAAACATCAATTTTGACGCGCTTTTCGTAGGGAATATCATTTCGTCCGGAAACTTGCCACAACCCCGTGATTCCAGGGCGAATTGTCAAAATCCTATCAATATGGCGACCGTACATAAATAGTTCCTCCGCAACTAACGGACGAGGGCCAACAACGCTCATATCTCCCTTTAAGACGTTCCAAAACTGGGGAAATTCATCGAGGCTGGTAACCCGCAAAAATCGACCGATCCAGGTAATCCGAGGGTCATTTTTGAGCTTGAAATTGTCCTGGAATTCTTGCTGCAACTCAGGAGAAGTCGCCATCATCTCCCGCAGGATTTCATCCGCATTGGTGACCATAGTTCGGAATTTAATACAGCCAAAAGGCTTGTAGTTTTTCCCAATGCGCGTTTGCACGTAAAAAATCGGCCCGGGGGAACCGATCGCAATCAGTAAGGCTAACAGCAGGTATATCGGGGAAAACAGGATCAAAACTAATAAGGAAAATGCAATATCGAACAGCCGCTTGGCAAAGTCTCCTTTTAGATGCTCAAGAGGCAGACCCTTAAGTCTGCCTGTAAGTTCGAGCGGCTGCAAACCACGCTTTTTTAACCCCCGAAACAGTTTGCCGGAGATGAACGGGCTTTCGGCAGTCATTTTACTCCTTACACTACTTCACACCACACACAGTCCACATCATAAAGCCTGAAGAGACTTTACGAGTAGAACAGAGGAGAAGTCACAAGCACAAAGGGCGTCGGGTGTCGGGATTGGGCGAAAGGGGGAAAAAGGAAAATATTAATTCTTCGGCTCCCCCCTAGCCCCGCCAACTCAAAAAAGAGACTGATTTCGAGATTTAAATCTCAAATAGGAGCGATCGACAAACGCCAAATACCGCTCTGCAAAGATCGTAGGCGCAAACCCAGCCGCTTGCTCCAGCGCCCGCTCCGGATTAAAATTTCCCTGATGCGCTTCAAAAATCTTGACTGCTTCCGCTAAAGCTAGTTCCGATTGTTCCCAGAAAAATAAGCCCGTACCTGTATCTGGGTATTCCCGAATATCTCGCACCGTTTCCAGCGCACCACCTGCACCAAAGGCAATCACTGGCGTCCCGCAGGCTTGCGCTTCTACCAAAGCAATACCAAAATCCTCGCAGGCAGCATACACAAACGCTTTCGCCTGGGCCATGTATTTCTCGACCACAGCATTGGGCTGCGGTCCCAGCACCTGTACGTTGTCGCCTGCTAATTGGCGAAGTTGTTTCAGTTCCGGCCCAGTACCGATCACTACCAGGGGCCGTCCTAGCTGGTTGAAAGCCTTGATAATTAAAGAGACTTTTTTATAACTCACCAGCCGCGAAACTGTCAGATAAAAATCTTCTTTCTTTTCCTGAAAAGGAAATCGCTCAATATTGACTGGCGGATAAATTACTTCCGAACGGCGGCGATAGCAGCGCCAAATCCGACTGGCTGTATGTTTGGAATTAGCAATAAAGTAATCGACGCGATTGGCAGTTAGCACATCCCACTGCCGCAAGCGATGCAGCAAATACCGCGTCAGTACCCCCTGAACGCCTTTTCCCATCTTACTACTACTAAGATAGTCAAAAGTCAAGTCCCAAGCGAAACGCATGGGAGCGTGGCAATAACAGATGTGCAACTGTTGTGGCCTTGCGATCACTGCTTTAGCAACAGTGTGGGACGAGGATAGGATAATATCGTACTCTCGTAAATCCAGCTGTTCGATCGCTATCGGCAAGAAAGGTAGGTACTTTTGAACCCCGTTACGAGCGCTGGGAAACCTTTGCAAAAATGTCGTACCGATAGAGCGCTTGAATAAATAGCTCTCCGGATCGATCGACTCAAAATCGATCAGCGCGTAAAGATCGGCATCTATGTGCCGCAATATTTCCCTAACAACCAGTTCCGAACCTCCAGTTGCTTTAGGCGTTAACCACTCGTGGACAAGCGCATATTTCAATGGCACAGCAAACTTTTGTCAACTCAAAACAGCTATAAATTTAAACTCACTTTACACAAAAAAGCTCGCCGATAAATACCCAAATATTGGAAAACAATAGGTAGAGGTAGATAGTTATCTACCTCTACCTGAATTGCGATCGCAGACAAAAAGTCCGCTTCTCTAATCGACTTTTGTGAAATCGTCGCTAACAAGGAAAATTTTCCGAAAAACATTGCACCCAGTAGCAGTTTGGAGGAAACTTCCAGCTTCTACTTGCTCGTCTAACCAGCAAAACCCTAGAACTATCTCCACAATCCCTCCCCCTTTAGGGGGTCGGGAGAAAATCAAAGATTTGTTCAAGGATTTGTTGTTTGAGCCGCTAACATCTGCTTTAGCTTTTCTAGCTCCTGTGCCCAACGGGGATCTGGTTGCACTGCTTCCGAGCTAGTCGATGTTGTGCTGCTGCTACCGCTACTGCCACCACGGTTCTTCTTCTTGTTTCGACGGCTCTTTTCACTGGGAGCAGCACTGCTGCTAGGTGCCGATTTAGCAACTGGCGGCGGTGGTGCTTCCTCCTCAGTTTGACCTTTAGACCGAGGCAATGCCTTTTCAATTTTTAAGGCACTTTCTTTGAAAACGTAACCGTTGAACTTTTCAATGAATTGATCGGCTTGTTCATCTGTCTGCACGGTAACAAAACCGAAACCACGGCATTTACCTGTTTTGCGGTCTTTAATCACCTTGGTGGAAATCGAATCCCCAGCCTCGGCAAAAACCGCTTGCAGCTCTTGGCGATCGATTTCTTCTTTAGGCAGATTGCCTACATATAGACGAACGGACATAGAAGATCCTCCAGACTTTAATTCAAAAAAAACTTGCTTGCAAGGGCGCTCCCTGCATATTAGCTGAGGAGAAAGTGGATTGACGAACTCCTAAACAAACTAATTGTTCTGTCCCTCTAACCAATTGCCACCACACAGCTCATCGCATGAAAAAACGCTACTTAATACTCGATGCCCAAGATCCCGCACCTAAGTTTCAGCCATTCAATATGAAGATAGCTTACCACGAGGATTACTCATAGTAAAATCGCCGTTTGAGCAGGCTTAGAGCTTCCTCAAACAGCTTGAATACATCTTTTATCTCACCGCTAAAATCTAATGGTTCTAGCGGCGGACTTAAAATTGCTTCCCAATCGACCTTCATTTATGCCAGTGAAACTCAGGTGTTTTCTTCTTCTCTTGTATCTTGCTTGCCTGAAAAGTTGACGCCATTCTTTAAGGTATCACGCTATAAGGCATGGAACCATTTCTCAAGATAGATTTCAGCTTCAGCCTATATCTGTCACAGGTGGAGTAATCCTCCCCCAGGATTTTTGTTTTTACCATAGGCTCCGCTACAGATTGTACGACATGATTATCGATCTTTACACAATAGCAAACAAAAACCAGCCTATGGCTGCGGCTGGTTAAACTTGCTGTGTTGGGAGGAGGAAATCCTGGTAGTATCCGATTCTACGGACAAGCATCCCCGAACCTCAGTCTGTCGCTTTTTCACCTACTGGCAGAACTACGATCGCCTGTTACCCATCGCTACAAAAGCTTTTGGGATTTCTTTTTCACAGACTGGCTGTTTCAGAAATCTGTCTGTTGCCTTGTCTAATACCAAGGAATTCCTGTAAAGAAATGTAACATATTCAGAAAAAAATCGCAATTTTTCTTTACATAGATGTCGGCATCAGGGATGGGGCAAATGGCACTAGCCCTATGCGCCGCCTTTGAAGATAATGTAAGCGCCCCAAAGAGCAGCCGCGATCGCTAAAATCGTAGACCAGAGAGGGTGAGCGCTTTGGCTGCTTTTACCGCCTTGAGTTCTCAGGCTGTCAAGATCGATCCAGGGCGTGACACCCCGACGAAACCAACCTGTTGCTGAGATCGGTCGGTTGACTAAATCGCTGGGACGAGGCGATCGCGGTAAAATATTGCCTATGGGCCCAAACCAAGAAAAAAAGTGTAATTTGACTAAACCAGTACCTGTTTGCAGAATGAGATCTTGACAAAGCCAGTTACTAACACCGGGACGCCCTAACAATTTCCCTTCTAGGCGTATCGGCTCACTATCCACAGGTAAAGCAGCGGGATTGGCTAGCAAGTCTGGCAACAGAGCTTCATTTTTTACGGACAAAGGTTTAATATCCGGAAAGAAAGAATCGATCCGCAACAAGATGCCCATACTTATACCTATGAGCAGACAACCGTAGAGAATAGAGCGATCTCCCCACATCCAATCTAGCGGTCGAAATCTCATCAAGTTGCTAATTCCGCCGATCGACCAGAATATCCCTCCCAAGGCTAAACCCAGAAAAACGCCTAAATAAGGCAAAGCTTGGCAGAAAAATTTTGAATTTTGACGGCTAACAGAAGATTGGTAACTTAGGTTAAGTTCGGTTTCTAATTTCCAGTAATTCGCGTAGCGAGCTAAAATTTGCAAACGCTCTCCCATTGGGGGATGAGAATTATTAATAGCTAACCAGCGACGATGAGGATTGACGCAATCCCACGCCAGCATCGGTTCTAGGGGAGTATGGGCGTAGAGGCTGCCCAAACTCATCGCCTGTCGATATCCCACCGTCGTCAACAGCTCGAAACTTTCCAGCAGATTGCTAGTTTGTCCCTGTTGCTCGATATCTTTGGCAATACCGATCGCCATTTTCAAAATAGCGCGGGTGAGGCCGTTCGGATTACCCGTAACTTCGCAGGAGATGCGATCGCTATAGTAAATCCTCGCTCTGGATAACCACAAAAGCGGCCAACGAAATAGCCAATATATACCGTAACTCAATGCGCCGATCGTTCCGGCAATCAACCGCAAAAAGGAGTTTGGTGACAAATCTCCCAACTGGCTCGCTCTCCAGTAAAAAGTGTAAGGCACCTGGGCAACCAAAACGCCCAAAGACATCAGCGCGAAATCCCAGTAAACGATATGCCCCAACTGTTCGGCATAAACAGTAGCAATTTCATCATCTGCCAATCGATCTAACAATCCTTGAGTGACTGCAATGCGAGCAGTACGGCGCAGATTCCCGTAGGTAAGTGCTAAGGGTGCAGAATTTGGTAAAACAAATAAGGTAGGAGAAGGTAAGCGCTGTTCGCGGGTAAAACGTTGCAGCACTCTGACTGCTTCCGGACTGCGTTCGCTCAACGTTGTCGTCGGTAAAGGTTTGAGGTTGTGGTATGCTTTGAGCAATCCATCCATTAACCAGGGAGATGCGGCAATCAGGGCTATCAGTGCGATCGCGCTGGCAATGGGAACTAAACGCATAGGGTCGTTATAGTAATCCTCGCCTATATAGATAATTCGCAGTTTAATTAAAAGATCTCTCAGAGTTTTAACCGCGAATTTGAGTATGGAATCGATCGCCCAAAACGTCGAAATCAGCAGGACGATCGCAGTTACTGCCTGCACTCCCCAAAGCTGCGACAAGTCAAACTGAAAACCTGTCTTTACTGGTAAGCGTTGCCACTTTTGCGCCCTTCCGGCTTGTTTCCATTCAGGTTGATAGGGTAAGCTCTTTTCTGCTTTTTTTTCCCCAGGATCTGAAGATTGGCGACTGGCGGCGTTTTCCTCTGTGTCTGTACTTTTCTGACGCTCTGCTGCTCTTCTGACGCTCTGCTGCTCTGCGGCTCTGCTTGGTTTAGTTGCACTATCCAGGGGAACAAACCCAGGTGATGACGCAGAATCAAACTTTTGCGGTAAAATTTTATCGTTATTTTCTTTGCTCCCCTGCTTTGAGGGAGAAGATGGAGAAGATAAAGAAGAATTTCGATCCTTTAAAGATGAAGAAGGCGGACTCACAGGCATCTTCGGTCTGCTCGAAGACACTTGTGCTGTGGGGTCAAAAGGCACAAACCCAGTGTCTTTTGACTGGGAAATCTGATTGTCTTCCCTGCTGCCTTCCTGCCTTGCTGTACCTTGTTTTGGGTAGCGCTTTACAAAATCGGCCTGGGTGCGATCGGCCCATTCTTTCACGGGACGGCTGGAACTCTTACTCAGAGTTTTACACAGGGCGATCGCTCTGACAACGTTGCCACTACGTTCGTAGGCTACAACTAAACCCATCTGAGCCTTATAAATTGCATTTTGATTCAGTTCGATTTGGCAGACAGCTTCTAAGTGAGCGATCGCATCATTGTAATTTCCTTGCTTGAGCGCTGCTAAACCCGCCTCCAGAGATGGGTTTTCCTTACCAGAGGCAGATGCACCAGACGCAGGCGGATCGGGAGGAAAGACCATAGACTTTCTGGCATCACAATCTCTTCCACAATAACCTACCCACTATTTACCTAAATCAAGTCATTGCTATTATTTTTCCTGTTAGTTTCTTAGTTAAGAACGCAGCACCTAGCAGTAACAATGGAATTGTACCCCCAGGTTCGGGAACAGACGAAATCGGAGGTTTGGGTAAGGAAAAATTATCTACCACAATGCCACCGGTGTATAAAGGAGAAACCGAACTGTAGGATTTTGCGTAAAATGACCCAGGTGAGCCACTACAATTCGTCAAGTTCAAAGAACATGAAATACTCAACTGCCACGAAACACCAGTAGAGAAAGAACCAAAATTCCAGGTATCGCTTGCAAAGAACCGCCAACCAATAGTTCGCTCAACAGCGAATTGGCTACTCATCCCAGTTATGCCTCCCACATTTATTCCCGAAGAAGAACCGGAGCCACCTTGATAGCCAAAGTTAACATTATCGATGCTGTCAGCAACTGTTAAACTGCCACGTTGAATGCCGGACAATAGGCCGGGAGGAACTGGATCGGTGAAGTGGAAATTAAAAGTCAGCGCCAAAGCAGGGGAGATGGTGGCTGTTTCTAGTGCAATTAATGTAGTAGCAGCCAGGAAGAATTTTTTGAGAGTAAGCATATATTTAGCCCCTTTGATTTAGAGGTAAGTGGGGCAAAATTGATGCAGGGATATCGGGGAAAATATTTTGCCCCAATCCTGTTGTAACTTACCTGGAAAAAGAGGATACCCAATCTTGTAATTAAAGAGAATTAACTTAACAAAATTAGGTTCTTCTATTCAAGGTCATAATGATTCCGGTTCCTGACCGGAAACTACTGGAGCCGAAGAATTTAGTTGTAATTCCGGGCGATCTGCCTGTACTTGTTGCAAATTCCATTCATTTTTAAACAAAAGTACTGGGCGTCCCCAACTATCTTTTACCGTTACGGTGTTGAAAAGGCGACCAACTTTTTCTAAAGCTTCCCAGCCACTGGCAACCCAGCGAGCGACCGTATAGGGTAACAAGTCCAAGTGAGTTTCCACTCCATATTCGTTGAGTAAGCGAAACTGCACTACTTCAAATTGCAGCTGTCCTACTGCTGCCAGAATAGGATCGCGCTTGGACTCATCGGCGGAGTACATGATTTGCACTGCTCCCTCTTCCCGCAGTTCGGAAACGCCTTTGCGGAATTGCTTAAATTTAGAAGGATTTGGGTTTTTCAAATAAGCAAACAATTCCGGTGAAAAGCAGGGTATGCCTTCGTACTCTAACTTTTGACCGATGTAAATAGTGTCGCCGATCGCAAATACTCCCGGATTATTCAAACCAATGACATCGCCGGGATACGCTTCTTCGATCGATTCCCTTTCTTGGGCAAACAGTTTCTGGGGTCTTGACAAACGCACCGTTTTGCCAGTTCGGACGTGATTGACGGTCATGTCTTTTTCAAACTTACCGGTACAAACGCGCACGAAAGCGACTCTATCTCGGTGTTTCGGGTCCATGTTAGCTTGCAGCTTGAACACGAATCCGGAAAAGTCGGGATATGTGGGGGGAATTTCGCCAATGCTACTGTTATGAGAACCGGGTTTGAGGGCGTAGTCCAAAAAGGAATTGAGAAATAGTTCTACCCCGAAGTTGGTCATAGCGCTACCGAAAAACAGGGGCGTCATTTTACCGCTGTGGACTTTCTCCAAATCCAATGCTGGCCCGACTACTTCTAAAACTTCTAAATCTTCTTTGAGTTGGTAATAGAGGTCTCGGTCTAATAATTTTTCCAGACGGGGGTCGCCCAGCTCGACGATCGTATCTTTTGCTTCGCGGCTACCGTGGGCGGTACGCTCGAATAGGTGAATCTGCCGCTTCTGCCGATCGAACACGCCTTTAAAGCGATCGCCCATACCGATCGGCCAATTGACAGCATAAGTCTGCAAACCCAATTCCCGCTCGATTTCATCCAGCAATTCCAAAGGTTCTCTTCCCGGACGATCGAGTTTGTTGATAAAAGTGAAGATGGGAAGATTTCGCATCCGACAAACTTCAAACAGCTTGCGGGTCTGCGGTTCCAAACCTTTAGCCGCATCGATCAGCATCACCGCATTATCCGCCGCCGCCAAAGTCCGATAGGTATCTTCGCTAAAATCTTGGTGTCCGGGCGTGTCTAGCAGGTTAATCTGACAACTGCGGTATTCAAACTGCAATACTGTCGAGGTAATGGAGATACCCCGCTGTTGCTCCATCTCCATCCAGTCAGAAGTTGCCTTCCGCTGCGCCCTTCGCGCTTTTACCGCACCTGCTTCGTGAATTGCTCCCCCGTACAGCAAGAGCTTTTCCGTCAGCGTAGTTTTACCCGCATCTGGGTGGGAAATAATCGCAAAGTTGCGCCGACGCTCAACTGCTGCTTGGAGTTCAATTTCAACTTCTGTGGTCATCATGGAGCTTGGTTGGGGAATCTTCATCTGACCATTTTGACATTCCCCGCAGGTTTCGTGGCACAGATTGTCGGGAAATCGGCGTTGACTGACCCTAATTGGTTTGCCTTGTGTACCAGATAGAGTTCAGACGTCAAGTTTTCTAAAAAGCTATATCAATGTTTCCGAATTCTTGGCCAATTCGTAACCTGCCAATCTCGTAAATTAGACTTGTTTGACTTGCGGATCTTGCTCTTCTAAAATCTACTGCGATCGCTATTGGCGCGATGGTAATATGCCATATTTTTCCCGTATCGTTACTCTACAGGATCGCAGCTTAAAAAAGATTTAACAAAATACAAACAGATGCGATCGCATAGCTAACCAACCGTCCTACCTCCCCCCACGTACAGTACGGAAATCTCCTCCGCCAGCGTGTGCGTTGGGTATGATAGCTTCATAAGGAAAGAATAAACCTGACTGGCTCTGAGGAGTTGGTTCTATGTATGACACTGACAAGCGAAAGATTTTATCAGCGTTATGTCACGGCTCGATATTTTTTAGCCTCGCGTTTGTCTCCGTTGGGATACCGATCGCGGTATTGTTCGTATCGGATGACCCAGTTGTGAAAGACAATGCCAAAGAAGCGCTGAATTTTCACTTCAACGTCTGGATTTACGGCATCATCTTTGGAGTCCTCACAATTGTATTGATCGGATTCCTATTACTAGGAATTTTGCAAATTGTCAACTTTGTTTTGCCAATCTTTGCAATTCTTCAGTGCCTGAGCGATCCGGAACAACCCTACCGCTACCCTTTTATTTTTCGGTTCCTGTAACTTAGCGCCAAAACTCCTGCTTGCGTCCCAGGCGGCTAACCGAGTAGTTAGTTTTGTAATGGACATCGGACTTACGCAATCAAACCGGGTTTATGACTCTGTTGTGCGTAAGTCCGATCGCATTTATAGCAACCAATGAGCGGTCAGCCAGAACATTCTTAACTCCCGATCTCCTCGATTCTAGAGCTTTCTTCCCCTAACCCCCAATCCCTAATCCCCAATCCCTAATCCCCAATCCCTAATCCCCAATCCCTAATCCCCAATCCCTAATCCCCAATCCCCAATCCCTAATCCCCAATCCCTAATCCCTAATCCCGACGCCCAAAAGACAAAATTGCCCCACGGCGATTAATGCTGTAGGGCAGAAGGACAGTTAAACGCTATCTACTTAGTAGTGTCCTCAAATACAGCATTAGAAGTCTCTGACTTTGTGCCGATTTATAGAGTGTCTATCTTGAGGTAAAGGCGAGAGAGCTTTGTTTTAGAGTCCGATCGCACTTAGGTAATGTGCTGCCCAACCCAGGCCAAAGCCAGCCAGCGAAACAAAAGATAAAACCCAAAATGCTTGCCAATCGGTAAAACGAGCCGTGAGCATATCCAACCTAGCCAAGAGTCCTGCGGCGAGTAAAACCAGAGTATGAGCAACAATGTGAATCCAGATGGCCAGCACGGTTGCGAAAAAAGCAATACTAATTATGAGAATAAAACCGCGAGTATCGGTACTGAAGGAATAGACAAGGGCCTTTCTGACGTTGGAAAACGGAGCGGCTAAAATTTCGGCTAGGAGTAAAATCAGAGCGATCGCTAACAGGAAAATATACCAGGGAGAAGCCGATAAAACCCAGCCCACGGTCATGTAGGCAACCAGGAGTATGGTTAGAGAGAGCCAGGGGATTTTTTTCACAAGCAACTTTTTTACAGAATAGCCGGTTTAGCTCGATTGGGGACTGAAACTAATTTATCTCTCCGTCCGGCTCCTATGCCCGATTTTTTGCTTGAGGGGGAGTGGGGGAGTGGGGGAGTGGGGGAGTGGGAGAGTGGGGGAAGGAGAACAAGAGGGAGGAGGGAAATAACTTTTGTAGGAAACTTTAGCAGAAAGGATATGACAGAAAAGCACTACTGGATAGGTTAACTTTTGTTAAACATTTGTAAACTATTAAGAAGCCCTTGCGATTGTAATCTATCTAAAGGAGTTTCTATGAAGCAACTGGTTCTGGCCGAGCGCTTCTGTCTGATCGGTCATATCGTGTCAATGGCTTTTGGACTGGCAGGACTGCTGTTAGTTTTACCAAATCCGGAATTAATTGTAAGTTTACCGGCTTATGGGCAGACTTTCTTCCAGTGGAGCATGGCTGGTGGTGGTGTAGTTTACATCGTTTTGGGAGCGGCAGCTGTGGCCATTTATGCTTACCGCACGCTGGGGTTGTGGCGTTGGCTAGCATTTATGGTTCCGTCTGTGTTTATTTCCTTGGGTAGCGAATTGCTGGGAACCAGTACGGGTTTTCCCTTCGGTCACTATGGGTATTTGAGCGGCTTGGGATATAAGGTAGCTGGCTTAGTTCCCGTGACGATACCGCTTTCGTGGTTTTATTTAGGTTTTGTTTCCTACTTACTCGCGAGAACGGGTTTAAATTCCGATCGCAAATCGAGTTGGCTGTATCAAGCCGGTGCAATTGCATTAGGAGCCCTGCTACTCACATCTTGGGACTTCGTGCTTGACCCCGCCATGAGTCAGACGATGGTTCCCTTCTGGCATTGGGAACAACCCGGTGCCTTCTTCGGGATGCCCTACCAAAACTTTGCCGGTTGGTTTGGAACGGGTGCAGTGTTCATGACCGTGGCAAGTATTTTGTGGAAAAAGATCTCCAACTCAACATCAGATGCAGTTGGACAGTTAACGCGATCGCAACTAAACCTACCCCTAACCGTTTATTTAGGTAACGTTGCCTTCGCAACGATAATGAGCTTGGCAGCTGGTATCTGGATACCCGTTGTATTGGGTTTGGTGGTAGGCGTCCTTCCTGCCGTCACCCTTTGGTGGGCAGCCAAACCAGCACCAGACAGCGCTGCTCTCAACCTAGCAGTGAATACGGCTGCTGCTAATTTATCTGCCAGCGAAGCCAGCCGGAAAGCTGAAGTTTCAGTTGCTTCTGCGGGGGTCGCTCCCAAGTGAGCTTTTGGTTGACAAACTTGTTTAGAGAAGAAATCTGGGGTGCAATTTCTCTGGGGTTGCTAATTATACAAGCGCCAGCAGTATTTATCTTACTCTCGCGCTTGCTCAAAGGCCCCAGTCGCCGTCCTCCCATAGAACCCCTCACCGCTACACCAGAACTTCTGGGTGCAGTCAGTGTTGTTATTCCCACCCTGAACGAGGCCAAACGCATTGGCCCCTGTCTGGCTGGTTTGACTCGCCAAGGCTACGAAGTGAGGGAAATTACGATCGTGGACAGCCATTCCCAGGACGGTACTCCCGATTTGGTGAAAGCTTCCCAGCAAAAAGACCCGCGATTTCGCTTAATTAACGATGACCCCTTACCTGATGGCTGGGTGGGGCGTCCTTGGGCATTGCATACGGGTTTTCTGCACACTTCCCAGCAAAGCGAATGGGTTTTGGGTATCGATGCGGATACCCAGCCCAGTCCTGGCTTAGTTGCCAGTTTGGTCAAAACTGCACAAGCCGAAGGATACGATTTAGTTTCCCTTTCGCCTCGGTTTATGCTGGAGTATCCGGGGGAATGGTGGCTGCAACCGGCCCTACTGATGACGCTGCTGTATCGCTTTGACCCGGCTGGTACGCCTCACCAGTCGCCAGAACGGGTCATGGCAAACGGTCAGTGTTTTCTGTGCCGTCGATCGGTTTTGGAGAATGTGGGAGGTTACACCAGCGCCCGCAGTTCTTTCTGCGATGATGTCACCTTAGCCCGTTATGTTGCTTCGCAGGGATATCGGGTGGGTTTTCTGGACGGTGCGAAGGTGTTGAAGGTGCGGATGTATGAGGGTGCAGCTCAAACTTGGAAAGAGTGGGGGCGAAGTCTCGACCTCAAAGATGCTGCTTCGAGTTCTCAGCAGTTGGGAGATCTTTGGTTGCTGTTTGGTCTCCAAGGTCTACCTCTGCCGATCGTACTCTGTTATCTCTTGTTCTCTCCCCCTCTCTCCTTCTCTCCATCTTTCCTTTTGCTGGGACTGAATCTATTTCTGCTGGCGATTCGGTTTGCGTTATTGTTGGCGATCGCACCTTCTTATGAAGGTAAAAGTAAAAAAGAAAAAGGTAATATTTTACCTTTTTACTTTTACCTTTCTCCCCTGGCAGATCCCTTGGCTTTTGTACGAATTTTGCTCTCGTCTATCCAGACACCTACTCAGTGGCGAGGACGGCAATACAGTCAAGTTAAGCGATCGAGCTAACGATCGGACATATTCTCGTGATCTACTTTGGACTTTTGGGCAGTATAACCGCTGCCCCTTTTTTTTCGCTTGTGTGCCTTTCAATTTGCCATCTGAAATTTAAAATTTGCAATTAATCCACTCGTTCTAATTGCCAGAGGATTTGATTGCCTTCTCGCCGCACCCGCGAGACAACCCAATTACGCCAAACCCAATTATCCCCCCGACTTGTAACTGCACTCGTGTGTATATCCATCAAGTCTGCTAGTTCGGAACTGGTAATCAGGTAGCCTTTAGTAGCAATGTCATCGGCGATGGTTAAAGTTTCTATGAGATTGCGGAGTTGAGTAACTCTAACTTCTCCGGATAAATTATGATTTGTTTCCGTAGCGGAATTAGTGGTGGATTCTGTCATAGCCAAGTCGGTAACGAGAAGGTCAGAGGATACATCACTGGATTGTAACTTTTCGTAACCAGAACCGTTTGTAGCCTCTGAACCAAATGCTTCTGATAGGGCTGGCTGTTTGAGTGTGGGAATTCTACCATTAGCAAAGGCGCGAGCGATCGTATCGCATCGTTCGTTGCCAATATCACCCGCATGACCCCGCACATACTGCCAGTCTACCTGTTTGGAATTAAGTGTATCGAGATGTTCCCACAAATCTTGGTTGAGGACGGCTTTACCTTCTGAGGTTTTCCAACCTTTCTTTTTCCAGCCTTTTATCCATTGGGTTATTCCCTTCTTGAGGTATTCGCTATCGGTGTAGATAGTGACTGGTTGGCTTTGTCCCGTCGCAGCTAGAAGTTTGAGCGCTTGGATGGCTGCTTGCATTTCCATCCGATTGTTGGTAGTTTGGGCTTCACCGCCGCCCATTTCGTAAACGGAGCCATCCTGGAAGTAGACTACCACACCCCAGCCACCAGGGCCAGGATTGCCGCTACAAGCTCCATCTGTATATAATTTTTCGATTGTACGCAAAGAAAGCATTATATCGTGTCTGGTTGTTTTTTTAGGGGTTAGGGGTTAGGGGTTAGGGGTTAGGGGCAGGGGGGCAGGGGGGCAGGGGGGCAGGGGGGCAGGGGGGCAGGGGAGCGGAAGAATTAATATTTTCCTTTTCCCCTTTTCTTTTTGACTTTTGACTTTTGACTTTCCCGACGCCCTAGTATCTGCCCGTAATGATAAAACCAGCCCAATAGTAAGGATGGGCGTATGGGGGTTGGGGTGAATTTATTTTATCTGGGTTTCCTTCCAAAAACATCGCTTGAAATCTTAAGTATTCGCTAACTCCTGGCGCGTATTCATACAGTTGGGCGC
Source organism: Aerosakkonema sp. BLCC-F183 (assembly GCF_041929145.1). Classification (NCBI taxonomy): domain Bacteria; kingdom Bacillati; phylum Cyanobacteriota; class Cyanophyceae; order Aerosakkonematales; family Aerosakkonemataceae; genus Aerosakkonema; species Aerosakkonema sp. BLCC-F183. The sequence goes on from NZ_JBHFNU010000112.1 coordinate 28,567, forward strand.
TCAGGTTTTTATACATTTGGGCAAGTTCGGCGTAAGTGACAGTTCGCAACCACTGTTGGGCTTGTTTGAGGGCTTCGGCGGGTGGAATGTTAGCTTGTAGGTGTCGGTAGAATTCGATCGCCAACAAAGCGCTGGAATCTTCTGGTGTTGTCCACAAGGTACTGACTACATGAGACACACCTTGTCTGACAAGACCGCTCACCAGTCCGACATATTCTGTGACGATCGTTTGGTTACGAGCGATCGCAGTTTCGGAAGCAGAAAGGTACGCAACGCGATAACTACTTAAAGGTAGTTGACAAATTTCTTCTAATGTGAATTTGTCTTGTCCGGATAGGAACAAAGCGGAATGTTTCGGCTGCGAGAAATTATCGCTGGCGTGACCGGTGAAGTGAAAAATATCCTGTTGACTTGACAAAGCAGCTATTACCTGTTCTTTTGTGGCGTTGGTATCGGTAAAGCGCGTCGGATTGTCGAACATTTGGGTAATCGCAGATGCTTCTATTTCCGCATAAAGCAGCGATGATAAACCGTCAGGATTGAGAGATTCCACACTCAGCAGACGCGATGCCTTATTTATTTCTAGATTGTCTGAATTTTGTAAGTTTAAACCGATTTGGGCGCTGGGTAAATAGGTGATGGTGAAGTTATCTGGAAATAGGTAATGCAGCGGAAATCGGTACAAGTCGCGGTGAGGGATGAGGATTAGTTGTGTGATGTCGTTGAGTTCTTCGATAACATCTGAAATATCGATAATGTTACCGAGATGAGCTAGCTTTGCCTCTAACTCTTGTCGCCAAGTGTAATTTTTTTTCTCGGCGTCGCGCTGATATTCTTGATATTGTTTCTGCCAATCTTTTATCCAGTTTTCCAATTCTACCACACGAATGGGAAAGTTTGTTGCTTCGCCCACTGGGTTTTCTTTCAAAACGATCGGTTCTGGCGCGTTGTGTTTCAGGATAAAAGTAGTGAGTGCGGATGGACTCAGATGCCAGTAAATTATTGCCGTTCTGGGATTCAGCAGTTTTTGGATCTCAAGCCAATTTGGTGATGCAATATCATCTTTCCAGTTATCCAAAAGCCAAGTTAAGCAAGCGTTTTTGTGTTTTTCTGCCAGTTCTAATGCTGGCACGAATTGACCGGATTGAACTGCTAAATCTACTGTTAATTGTTGAAAGGGTACAAATTGGAGAGCGCGTTGTTTTTTATTAGTTTCAGAAGGCTTTGGATCTTTGAGCAAGCGACGCCACAAATCCGAACCGCGCCGTTTTAATTCTGCGGCTTCTGCTGTTTCTCCCAAACCTAAAAGTGCTTTGAAAAGGTTTTGTAAAACCTCCAGATGAAATTCAGGAAATGCCGATTCTGTAAGCGTTTTGAGCGCTTCTTGATATTCGGCGACGGCTTTGCGCCAATATTCGCGAGGCTTGGAATCGACACGACCTCGATCGTATTGTGCAATTCCCATAAATAAATGCAATTTTCCCCAACCTTCTGGTTGATTATTTTGGGAAACATACTGCAAAGCTTCTTGATAGCTTGCTATTTGTCCGTCATATCCGCGCTGATTTAAAGATGGGTTTTGTTTGGCGATCGCACTCATGGAAGCAAGCAGAGGATCGTGGTTAACTGAAGTTGCGACCGCATTACCTCGGTTAATCCAAGTTTGATAAAGGTCTGGCTTAATGGCAAGGGTACGATCGAAACTGGCGATCGCTTCCTCATAGCGTCCTAAATCCTTCAAAACAATGCCTCGGTTGTTCCAGCTTTCGTAGTAATCGTGTTTGATTTCAATAGCGCGATCGTAACTGGCGATCGCTTCTTCTAATCTTCCTAAATTGGACAAGACGATGGCTCGATTGTACCAAACTTCGTGGAGGTCAGGTTTGATGACAATAGCGCGATCGTAACTGGCGATCGCATCTTCATATCTTCCTATGCTAAACAGGGAAAAGCCTCGGCTGTACCAAACTTCGTACTGGTCAGGTTTAATTTCAATAGCGCGATCGAAACTGGCGATCGCTTCTTCTAATCTTCCTAATTCAAACAGCGCCAATCCTCTATTGTACCAAGTTTCGTGACGATCTGGTTTGATTGCCACAGCGCGAGCGAAACTAGCTAGCGCCTCTTGATATCTTCCTAAATACCTTTGTGCTTCACCGCGATTGTGCCAAGCTTCGTAGTTGTCGGATTTTATTTCAACAACGCGATCGAAACTGGCAATCGCGCCTGCAAAATCGCTCGATCGCAATTCGTGAAGACCTTGGTTAAACCAAAATTCTGCATCTTCATCTGCATCTGCATTTGCATCTTCATCTGCATCTTCTACATTATTATCTGTAGTCGATTGACCTTCCACGCTGCCATGATTAATCATCGCCTCAATAATGGCTTGGGGGTCGGCTGACGGAACATCAAAAATTTCCGCCATTTGCGCTGCTAAATTCGCATCCTCCTGCAAAAGCTGCCATAAGCGATCGATCGTAATTGGTTGGTTTTCATCCCAAGTTTCATCCTCTCCATTAACGGGAAAGAAAGAAACCGGATTCTCTGCAACTGGAAACGCAGGATCGGGATTTATTTGCATTTGCTGTAGCGGTTGTTGGATATCTAAACGTTCCAACAAATTGCTACCAATTTCACCGGCGACTTCTCCCAATTCGCCACAACCAATATCTGCCAACTGAAGCATCCGGATTGCCAATTCCTGATTGCTTGCGGGTGACAATAACAATCTTTCACCGAAACCGCGCAACCATGTCACCCATTGTTCTTCAGTCGTGCGTCCTTCCAAGTCTGCCACAAATTTGAGTACTCGTTGCTGCTGCCAACCGTGCGATACTCCTTCCAGCAACTGCATAAACAAAAATTCGTAATCGGCATTTTCGAGAGGTTTAGGCGCTTCTAGCTGCCTCTGTTCCGCTGCTGAGGACAGATACGATCGTTTTCCAGACGCTGTTCGATATCGCTGGGTGGGAGTTCCCCATCCAAACAAACGCCGAAAGAACCGAACGATTTTCTGCCAAATTCGCCTAAACATCTACCACCCTCTTGAATTGCGTTGTGCGACTTAGATCGAGTTGCAGCTCGTTTGGGTAACTTTCTTTCCCCCACTCTCCCGCTCCCCCGCTCTCCCGCTCTTTCCTCTAAATTACACTTTTGACTGCAACTGTGTATTAAGTCACGCTGGGACTAAAATCTGTCCGGTGTAACGTTTTTGATTGTAGCTTTCGACGATGTTTTGCGCGATCGCACTAGCCTTTCCACTTTCCACCAAAGCGACGCAAGCACCCCCAAAACCAGCACCAGTAAGGCGTGCGCCGAATACACCAGGAGTTTCTTGCAGCATCGCTACCAAGGTATCGAGTGCGGGAACGGAAACTTCGTAGTCGTCGCGCAGACTGGCGTGAGAAGCATTCATCAATTCGCCAAAACGTTTCGCAGATACGCCTTGGATTGCTTCCAAAACTCTGTTATCTTCGGTGACGACGTGACGTGCGCGACGCCGCAAAGGTTCGGGTAATACTTCCACTGCTTGCGGGTCGGTAATATCTCTGAGTGCTTTTACTCCCAATTGTCGCGCCGCTTCTTCGCATTCCGCACGCCTTTGGTTGTAACCGCTTGCTGCTAAAGTACGAGGTACGCCGCTATCGATGACGACAATTTCTGCGCCTGTGGGGAAAGGAAGAATTTGGCGATCGAGCGTGCGCGTATCTAAAAATAGCATATGTTCGCTATCGGCTAGACTCGAAGCCATTTGATCCATAATGCCGCAATTGACACCCGCATAATGAATTTCTGCCTGCTGTGAGATTTCCGCAATGCGAACATCATCAAGCGGAAGATTCAGCAGTAATTTTATTCCCCGCAGCGTGCTAACTTCCAACGCCGCACTACTGGACAAACCCGAACCCATCGGTACGGAAGAAGTGACGTAAAGATGCAGCGGCGGTATTTTATATCCTTCTTTTTCTAACAGTTGGATACAACCAAAAATATAGCTGGCGAACCCTGAAGGCGTAGGAGCGCTGTTGTCAACGCTGATTTTTTCGTCCAATTCTGCCGAATAAAAATGATGTCGATCGTCATTACTGAAACCCAACTGCACCGTAGTTTTTTGGGGAATAGCAGTAGGTAGCACAAACCCATCATTGTAATCCGTGTGTTCGCCGAGTAAATTGACTCGACCGGGTGCGCTAACTTCTATTTCTGGTGCTTTACCGAAAATTTCTTGGAAATTTTTCATATTTTTCTGATACTTGAGTCAAACTAGATTTAATCTGCGTTCATCTGCGTTCATCTGCATTCATCTGCGGTAAAAAAAATCTTCATGTCTGCACCCCAAATTCTTCAGTATCGACACCCCAATTCACCCAGCGAATTGCCTCCCGCGCTGACTTTAGATCGGGAGGTACTCGCAAAACATGAATGTGTCCCGTGCTTGGGCAAATCATCTTTAACATATAAATAGGTTCGATATCAACATCAGTATTAATTTTTAACAACCTGTATTCTCGAAACGAATCTAACTCAGTTGCACCTAATTCAGAAGCAATCTTTTCGTACCCAATTGCCTGAATTAGCACTCGTCTTAATTCGGCATTTTCTTCTTTTAAAAGCCATGAAGCTGGCCAATAATTTGGAGGAATATTGCCATATTTCTTAGGCAATGTTACCCCATGATAGGCGTAGAGGCTGTATCCGTCGGCAAATTGGATGGCGGGTGCGCCTTCTGCGTGGAGGCGTTGTTGGTTATCGAAGGAGAGAATGCGAGGGCGATCGCAGATTATACAAGTATTGTCGCAAGGAACGAAACAACCACAATTTTTTGAAATTGACTGAAAGATTTCCCATATCATTTTATCATAAACGCAATTTAAAACAGAAATACCAAATTCATATAATGCTCCACCACATCCCCAAACTTCCCATATGTTAGCTTCTATAAAATCAATTTCTAAATTTGGTTCATTGTGAATTTGCTGGAATAGGGGATTGTAGAATTGGAATTCTAGTATTTGCTCAAGTTGTTCTTCTAGTTCACTCCATATACTCCTTCCTAATTCTTCTTCAATTTGATTCGTTATTTGTTTATATAGATATCTGACAAATTGGTAATATAGTCGCTCGGCATTTTTTTCAATCGAACTATTTTCTAATTGTTCCTCAAAGTATTGTATGACCGTGTTCAAAGCTGCTTTTGGACTTTCGTAAAAAATAAATTTAGGCTCTGGTAAGCCAATTAATTTATAAGCTTGTTTTACTGCTTCAGCAGCTTTTTCTCTATCGATAGGCTCAGTTGAAAGCGCAATTTTTCTCCATTTATCCCGATAAACAGGAATCAAAGCTTCTTGCTCTGGAGTCAACTTTTCAATCTTTTTCTGAGACATTTCCACAGAAATACTCAATTTTCAACGACTTAAAGGCACAGGTCGCAATCTGCCTTCCACTTCCACAGTAGGCCAATTCGGATCTAAAGTCAAATTTTCCAACTTTCCATCCTCAATAATGACAAAAGTATCCTCAATTTTCGCTCCCGGTAAACTGGGATTCCAAGCAACAGCCGTGTTATTTTCTAAAGTATCCACAGTTGTGGGATTCGCGACAATTTCTCGCGCTAAATATCCCGTCGTTCCTCCCTGGTGATGTTCGCGAATGGCATTTGGAAAACCGTGCTTTTGATAAGCATTTGCTAACACATCGTAAACCGCATTTAGAGATATCCCAGGTTTGCATAAATTCAACGCTTCCGCTTCAATTTCCCGGACATGGCGATGCAATTCGGCGCGTTCATCTGCAAGCGAACCAAAAACAACAAATCGAGTTAAATTCGCATATAAACCATACCTTCTCGCGCAAAATACCAACATCGCTTGCTGTCCTATTTTTTCCCCAGAAGCGGTAGCATGACGGTAAAGCGGTAAACGCCTTTCGCCAGCAACTAAAGTCAGCGCTGGATGTATCCCCCTCGCCCATAATGCTTCTGCACCCGCTCCCGCGAGTTGGTATTCTGTCCAAGTAGGCTGGGCGGCTTTTAGTACTTCTGTCATCGCTTCGCTAGCCAAACGCCCGACTTCGCGATATCGTTCTAATTCGCTTGACATCATTACTCGTTTGTGCTGTTGGAGAGATGCGGGTAATCGTTTTTCAATGTGAGGAATAGGTCGATCGCTTAACACTTTCCCCCCATTTGTGGCATCGCGCACGAACTTTTCACGCGCTTCTGCATCTGCCCAAGGGTTGATATTAAACTGGAAATTTGCGGGTATTTCTTCATCTTTGAATCGCTGGGCTTCGATTTCATCAGTTAATATCCAGGCATTTTCGGCTGTCACCAAAACTTCTGCAACTCCGGTTTCAGCGGTAAGCAATACGGTGTTGTCACCTCCGGCGGTAGCCCAAGCAAACCAATCTGTACCGCGCAAACGTACACCGATTGCTTCGTTTTCGGTAAGGGTGTTTCGGATTAATTCGAGTTTCTGGGCGACTTCTTCGTTGTGTTGATTCATAGTAAATTCTTTAAAAAAGTTGTAGGTTGGGTTGAGGAACGAAACCCAACACATAAGTTTAGATTTGTTGGGTTTCGCTATTGCTCAACCCAACCTACGAAATGTCTTCATACCTGTACTGGCATTTCCAAGTTTACAACAACTGCCTGTAACTCCTTGGCTTTTTCTTCCGGAAGCGCATCGTTAGCAAACATTCCGGCTGCTAATTCGGTGCCGGCGAGATATTTCAAACGGTCTTTTGTGCGATAGGGTGGGAAAAATTCGGCGTGTAAATGCGCTTCTGGATGCAGTTTTCCGTCTGTGGGTGCTTGGAACCAAGCCATTAAGTAAGGGAAAGGACGATTCCACAAGCCATCGTATTTAAGAGTAACTGTTTTTAATGCTCTCGCTAATGCCTTTCGCTGTTCGTTTGTGAGATCGAGAAATGTCGCGACTGGCTGAATTGGGGCTAGCCAAATTTCGTAGGGATAACGCGCACAAACGGGGACAAATGCAACGGCGTATTCATCTAAATAAATAATCCGTTGCTTATCCGCAATTTCCTTTTGAATCAAATTTTGCAACAATCCCTGCTGATGTTTTTGATAGTAAGCTTGTTGCTGTGCCAACATTCGGGCGGGAACGGGGGGAACGAAGGGATAGGCGTAAATTTGCCCGTGGGGATGGTGCAGGGTAACGCCAACTTCCACACCCTTATTTTCAAATGGCAGAACGTATTGAATGTGAGGATTTTCGCCGATCTTGCGCGTGCGATCGCCCCACACTTGCAACAATAACTCTAAATGATCCAATTCCAAAGCAGCAAGAGAGGCGTGCGGGTCTTGAGTAAAGACTACAACTTCGCACGCCCCATTAGCGGGAACGGTTTCGACAATGTTCGCAGGCGCATCGTGCGCTGTCACAGTCATCGACGGAAAACGATTGTCGAATACCGCTACATCATATTTCCCTTCTGGTAGTTCGGTGGGAAAGTGCGGATCTTTTGTCGGTGCTAACGGGTTATATTCTGGGGGCGGCATAAAAGTCCGCCCCTGACGGTGACTCGCATAAGCCACCCACTCGCCCCGCAAGGGATGCCAGCGCAAGTGGGGGTTAGCGGCGACAGGTTCGTTACTGGGACTAGGAGGAGTAATTCCCTCCGCAATTGGGTATCGGCTGTACAGAGTCAGTTTGCGACCGTCCGGTTTCCATAGCTCCTGGGAATACATTCTTTTGCGCCCATGCAGCTTTCACTGCTGCGAGCATAGCGTCTTCCTCGTCGTTATCACCCCTGCCTAGAGTCGCAGATGCGATCGCTTCTAGCGGAAATTTCGGTGTACGGTCAGCATACAACAGCCCATTCGCTTCTTGGAAGGTATCCGTTAACTGGGTATAACAAAAACCGCTGAACAGTTCGACTTTGTTAACTACATTTAGTAGCGCCGTATACCTGATTTGCAGTTCCGAGACATCCTCAATGCGGATGTATCCCCAAGCTTTGCGATCCTCCCTTCCCGCATAAGCAATACCGCCAAACTCGGTTAACATGATCGGTTGTCCTTGATGGGGATAGCCATCCAGGGTGAGGACGCGACCGCCGGGACGTTGGCGATCGAACAAATCTGATAACTTAACTTCTGGCCCATACCGCTTGGCCAATCGAGTCGGTTTATTATCGTAATCGTGAATAGCCAGAATATCCGTCGCCGCACTTTCCCATCCGTCGTTACCCACAACTGGGCGAGTCGGGTCTAGGGTTTTGGTTAAGTGGTAAAGTGCTTGTACCAAATGGCGATGCGCTTCGGTTGCGGTTAAGTCGGGAACGCCCCAAGATTCGTTGAAAGGCACCCAAACGACAATACAAGGATGGGAAGCATCGCGTTCGATTACCTCAGTCCACTCTTTAGTCAGGCGTTCTACTGCTTTCGGCGTAAACCGATAGGCGGAAGGCATTTCTTCCCAAACCATCAATCCCAGCACATCTGCCCAATACAAGAAACGGGGGTCTTCAATTTTCTGATGTTTGCGAACGCCGTTGAAACCCATCGCTTTGACTAACTCCACATCCCGCCGCAATGCTTCATCGGAGGGTGCGGTCATTAAGGTATCCGGCCAATATCCTTGATCTAGAACTAAGCGCAGGTAGTAAGGGCGTCCGTTCAACATAAAGCGATCGCGCTGTGTTCCCACCGTCCGCATTGCTGTATAAGATTTTACCTCATCCACCAATTCGCCGTCAGACCACAACTCTACTTCCGCATTGATTAAAGTCGGTTTTTCCGGACTCCACAGCAATTCGTTGCGGTAATCATCGATACCCGGGTCGGAAAGAGCAATGCGGCGGTGAATTTCTCCATTGATGACTTCGTAAGTATCGTTGACCAAGAGAGTGCAACCAACAGATAGTTTCACCTTTACTTGGATACCATCGCGCTTTTCCCCAGAAACGAACGCTTCAAAGCCAATTTCCCACCGTTCAAAATGCGGCGTCCAGCGAATGCGATCGATATAAGTAGAAGGAACAATTTCTGCCCAAACTGTTTGCCAAATCCCACTTGTACGCGGATACCAAATACTGTGAGCTTCCAGTTGCCAATCTTGTTTACCGCGAGGTTTGGCTAAATCTTGCGGGTCATCTTCTGCCCAAACAGTAACCCGTTGCAGCCCGTTTTCGTTCAATACAGGTGTAATATCAATACTGAATGGGGTATGTCCGCCTTCGTGGTCAGCCATTAATTGACCGTTAACCCACACGCGGGCGCGATAATCTACTGCCCCGAAATGCAGTAGCACCCTTTTCGATTTTAAATTTTCGATTTTAGATTTTGCATTAAGAAAATGGGAATCGGTAGAATTTTCCATTCCCAATTCGCCATTTAAGTCAAGTTCGCATTCATACCAGCAATTAGGATGAAAACCTGTATCGCCAATGCCGCTTTTAATTGATTCTGGAGCGAAAGGCACTTGAATGGTATATGTCCATTCGGAAATATCGCTCGGTTGAGTATATTTGCCGTCATCGTCAAATGTAAATTTCCACGAGCCGTTGAGACAAATCCAATGCGATCGCTGCAATTGCGGTCGAGGATAAGCTCTTTCGCCTTGATAAAAATCAGAGCTTCTACCGCTCTTGCTTGGCCCATTATAGCAATTTTCCAGCCACTTCCCTAAAGAGTACATACAGTCATCTACCAGAGGTTATATATCTAGACTACCCACAACTAGCAAACTATTAACTCTTAGTTGTAACTTTTCTTAAGAAAACTTTAAAACTTGGCTCTGCTTCGATTTGCGGGAAGTTGAGTTTTAACTAATAGTTGAGTCTGCTTACTGTAGCGTCCTCTTTAAAATCCTCTACTGGCGACTTAAAACCCGGTAAAAACACAAAAACCCGCTGCAAACCAGTCAGTTATAACACAATCATGACCTGGAAAGCGGCTGGATTCTATCGAAATTTACACCCAATATATTGAATGCTTATGAATATGGAATTTAAAGCTATTAAACCCGAATTACCGATCCAATTGCCATTCTTACAGCCAAGTATAATAATCTTTACTCCTGCCTCAATTAAGCTTTCAATTGCTTAGAAAGAGGGCGTCGGGGTTAGGGATTAGGGAAGGGGGGGCAGGGGAGCAGGGGAGCAGGGGAGCAGGGGAGCAGGGGGGCAGGAAGAAATTCTTAATTTTGACTGAGTGACTTTTGACTGAGTGACTTTTGACTGAGTGACTTTTGACTGAGTGACTTTTGACTTTCTAACCCTTTTCCTGGAAATAGCGATCGATCGCATTCTCCAGCGACGGCAATAACACCCCCCGTTCGCTGCCAAGAACGCTATAGGTCGGACGCGGTGCCACCAGACTGAGCGCTTGTATCGGTCGAGCTTCAATCTGCGCGACATCGAAACCGGCTTGTTTAGCAGCTAAGCGTGCCAAATCTGCCCAAGAAATCTCACTTGGGTTGGCCAGATGCCACAAACCGAACTCACCGTCAATCAATAAGTCGAGACTGGCATTGACAAGATCCGGAACATATGTAGGAGAGACGATCGCATCCGCCGCCGCCACAAAAGGCTGTCCCGATGCCAGGGTGCGTAGCGCCACCGTGAGAAAATTGTACTCATCCCAAGGCCCAAAAAACGCACTGGTACGCACAACCAGCGAAGAGGGATGCACTTTGAGAACTCGCACTTCCGCCTCTGCTTTACTGCGACCGTACACATTCAGGGGTGCAACCGCATTGCTTTCCACATAAGGTGCGGTACGAGTACCATCAAACACGAGATCCGATGAGAAAGTCAGCAGCGCCACACCTCTTTTTGCACAAGCATCAGCCAGAATAGCAGGGCCTTCTGCATTTTCTCGCAGACAGGCATTCTCTTCCCGTTCCGCATCATCCACGCGAACGTACCCAGCCGCATTGATGACCGCCCAAGGCTGCAATTCAGTCATAGCTCGATCGACAGCTACAGGATCGGCAATATCCATCTGCTGACGACACAGCAGGTGATAAGGAATACCCCGAATCTCGCAAATCCTAGCAAATGCTTGCCCCAGCGTTCCCCTAGCTCCCACAATCACAACAGAGCGGGGGTGCGGGGGTGCAGGGGAAAATTTTGACTTTTGACTATTCTCCCCATCTCCACAGCATCTGAAAACAGGTGGATAAAGCAACCGATGGGGACGATGCCACCATCCTGGCAGATCGAGGACGGGGTGGTCGTAAGTTCCCGATCTCGCCAACTCGCGCAGCATCACGGCTAGGGCGGTGGGGCGCGGTTTCGACACTTCTCCTGAGTCGCCGCAATGCGATCGCAAATCGAATACGCCCGACTCGTAACGACCGACAGACCTAGTTACTAAACTATCCCAGTCATACGACCCCAGCAGCGACCAAGCGGTGATGGCACGCACGTCCACCCCTTCCGAGCGCAAACACACAGCCGCATCCCAAACCTCTTTGACCCAGCGCAACTGCTCCTCGCGAGTACAACCGTGGTGTACCTCAGTGACGGCAATGGGCAACTTGTAGCGTTCCCAAGTTTCTTTAATCAGTGTGTATGGCCCCGCTATCCCTTCAGCGCAAACCCTGACAGCTTCCACATCTGCATATTGGTGTCGTCCATTTCCGCCATGAGTCCAATGGGGATATAATTCTAGGCGTTCGTCGAGAAAGCGATCGCTCGTTAAATAGTGGTTCATGCCGATCGTATCCGGCGGACAGGCATTTTCCAGAAACCATTCCAGTTCCACTTCTGGAATACCAGTCCAACGTAAATATTCCCACATGGGATGGTCGCGGTTGACTCGACCGCACAGCAAATCGAAACTCAGCCAGCGACGCTCATTTTCAAACTCTGCTTGATACGCCATCAACGGCGTACTGAAAACCTTACACAAATCTTCTGTTTGGATCAGTTGTGCGGCGGGATTGACTCGGCGAATCGCCTGCATCGATAAGATAATAGCGCGGCATTGGGTTAACAAGGCACGCACGAAGGTGAGATTATCTCGACCGTGAGGATACCAGTGACCGTACAATCCGCTAAAACGTGCTGTCGTCAGAGGTTCGTTGACCGGTGTGTAGCGCTCTACCCAAGGGTAACGCTCGGCAACTGCTCGTGCAAACTCAGCAAGTCCGGAGGCAAAAGTGCGATCGACTAAGCTCGTATGACGAGGGCCACTGCCGTGATGAACCAAGCCAACAATGGGACTGATGTCCAGTGCTTGCAAACGACCCAATCGTTCATCTGCCCAAGACCAATCCGCATTTTCCCACCCCGAAGGCGCGATTAACTCCCACAATACCGGGTAGCGAAGACTACGCACTCCCAATTCTGCAAACAAGTCCAGGTCATCTAAGCGCCTTTTGTGACCGTTGCGTTCTAGTTGATTGAAATATTCATCCCCCACCCGATTGACGGTACACTCGACCCCCGCCCACATCTCCAACTTTGAGCATTGAGCCTTCAACTTTGAGTTTTGAATTAATTGAGAATTTTCAACTGAAAATTCCTTATTCAATGCCGCCCTTGCCATTCCGCACTCCTCATTAACTCGCTTGAAAAGGTGTTAGGAGTTAGTTGGAAATTGTCATATCGTGTCCGGTAGCATCGGTTGCATAAAAAAATGCGTTCTTAACCGCTCTCTTATCTGCGTTCATCTGCGTTTATCTGCCCTCATCTGCGGTAAAATTTTAACCCCCGATTCCCACAGATAATATGAAAGCATCAATCATTTACTACCGATGCAACCGGACACGATATCAGATATTTTTATCTCGTATCGCCAGTCGATCGCTTACTTACGAATTAAAGATTTGGCGCTATAAATCCGCCTTATGCGTAGATTTTTAGCGGTTAAACTTCCGATTTTCGGTCTCGACCGGGTTTCTTTCCCTAACCCCTTTACTTAAGAATGACAGTTACTTATTAACGACCTTCCCATTACCGTTTGTCGTTACAGCTTTAGTCTCTAGACTTTTATCGACAATTTTGTTTGGAGAGCCATCCTGAATGTAGCCGTCTCTGCGGTCTAGCTCTAATTGCTCCAAAACGATTGGTTTTTCCTCTAGCTTCGTGCCGATTTGTTTGAAGATTGTCAGAGCTTGAGCTACACATTGATCCATGTTGTAATACTTATAAGTTGCCAATCGCCCGACAAAATGCACTCCTGGTATCCCATCAGCCAATTCTTTGTATTTCTTGTAAAGTTCGTTGTTTTCAGGACGGGGTACTGGATAGTAAGGATCTCCCTCAGCTTGGGGAAACTCGTAAACAATGCTAGTTTTAGGATGTTCCTGTCCGGTGAGGTATTTGAATTCCGTACAGCGGGTATATAAATGCTCGTTGGGGTAGTTAACAACGGGTGCTGGTTGATGTACGGCTTTGTTGAGCGTTTCGTGCTTGAAGTCTAGGGAACGGTAGGGTAATTTACCATAACGATAATCGAAAAAAGCATCGATCGGCCCAGTATAAATCATCTCGCGATACGGGATGACGTTCGCAATTTCCCGATAATCAGTGTTCAGCATGATTTTGATGTTCGGATGAGACAGCATCTTCTCGAACATCCGAGTATAGCCATGCAATGGCATCGCCTGATAAGTATCGGTAAAATATCGATCGTCGCGGTTAGTGCGTGTGGGTACGCGAGCTGTGACTGACTTATCCAGTTCCGATGGGTCGATACCCCATTGCTTGCGAGTGTAGTTACGGAAAAACTTCTCGTAAAGTTCTCTTCCTACTTTGCTGACAACCACATCTTCGCTGGTGCGAATGTATTCTTTTTTCTCTGCTACCGAGGCAAAGAATTCCTCTAATTGAAATGAGGTAAGATTCAGTCCGTAAAGCTTATTAATAGTGTCGAGGTTGATTGGCATTGGCACAAGTTGACCGTCTACACTCGCACGTACCCGATGTTCGTAAGGACGCCACTCGGTAAAATTTGATAAATACTCGAAAACTTCGCGTGAGTTGGTATGAAAAATGTGAGGGCCATATTTATGTACCAAAAGTCCTGCATCGTCGTAGCAATCGTAAGCGTTTCCCCCAATGTGGTTGCGCTTATCAACAATCAGAACTTTTTTTCCTAACTGACTGGCAAGTCTTTCTGCCAAAACACTGCCAGCGAAACCCGCTCCTACAATTAAATAATCGAACATCTTCAAAAACCTCGCTATTTTTGGCAAAATCGCGCAGGAAGTTTGATTCCTCACTCAGTCAGTCAGGAATAAACTGCCGCATCACAACAGGGAAAAGTGAATTTTTCGTAATTGGTAATCGGTAATATTAAAAAATTACTGATTACTTATTTATCATTGGCTCTCTCAGACCAAATTGTTTTCCGCAAAGAAACCTGGTTTCTATGAAAAATCTTTGATTTATCAACTAGATCTCGACGGAGAAACCCGGTTTCTGGCTTCTTCGTGCGTAAGTCCCTTTCTGCAAAGAAACCTGGTTTCCATGAAAAATCTTTGGTTTATCAACTAGATCTTGACGGAGAAACCCGGTTTCTGAATTTTCTGTCACGTTCCCAGTGCTTATTGTTTCTTCTATCAACTGCATCATGCGTTCCCAAGTAGAATCCCAAGAAGTTTGAGATAAAAATGTATCTACTCGATCGAGCCATCCGGATTCTTGCGGATCTCGATCGATTACTCGCAGGGTTGCATCAACAAAATCTGCAACTGTATCGGCAATTTCTACCAAGCCATTGTCACCGTATGGGCGCACCACATCGCGAATGGAAGTAGACACAACTGGTTTACCTGCGGCGAGATATTCAGGGGTTTTGGTGGGACTGATAAAACGAGTCGATTCGTTGCGAGCAAAAGGCAGCATCGCTACATCCCACCCAGCAATATAAGCTGGTAATTCTTGATAAGATTTGCCGCCGAGATAATGAATATTGGGATATTGGGGTAGAACTGCGGGATCGATTTTGACAACTGGGCCAAGAATTACCAGATGCCAGTCAGGACAAGCTTGGGCAATACCGTCTAATAGTTCGATATCCATGCGTTCGTCTATGACGCCGAAGAATCCCAAACGCGGGTGAGGAATATTTATTTGGTCGGCTGGTTCCTGGGTAATATTCCTGGCTTTGGCAAAGTGCGTTCTCTCAATGCTACTCGGAAAAGCGTAGATGTTTGGATGTCGATCGCGTTTAGCTTCATACAGACTTTGCCCCCCTGTAAATACAATGTCTGCCCGACGAAATAGTTCATCTTCGCGAACTTTTAAGATAGGATTTGCTCCTTTAAATGCAGATAGCTCATCCATGCAATCGTAGACAATCGCAAGCGGATTTAAGTGGCGCGTAAAGCCTAATGCCATCGGTGTGTAATACCAGAGAATGTACTCGCGGATTTGCGCTTGTGCAAACAAATGAGCGAGCATTTCCTTGAGCGCAGTTTCAATCGCATCCTCGCTCAATCCTTCTTGCAGATGCGGTACCACAACACACACACCACTCTCGCGACTGCTAATATCCAATCGTGAAGACGAATCAGAACTAAAAATAGGCTCTTCAATAATAAATACCCGTCGCTCTTTTGCACAACGGCTTAAAAGATGTTGAGGTCGTTGATAAACAAAATCCCATCGGAGATGGGACAGACAAATTAGATCTGCTTTGTTTGCAAACGAAGTTTTGGGAGTATCTAAGTTTAAGTTTGTTAATAATGCTTCGATTGAGGCGGCAGGCAACTGTCTAGAATTGCTATCGGAGATATCTGTCTCTTTACCTGTGACACCGTTTCCATTATTTTTACTTGGGTTTCCTAATTGTGACATGATTCTCCTCACTACTACAACAGTTAAACTTTTGGAAGAATATCGCCAACAAATTTCAGAGCTTTTTGTGCGAGCAATTAATTATCAAAATTTTGTTGCCATATCCAACACAAAGGAATAGAGAAATGCTCTTGGAGTAGGTTCATTTGCCCCTTAACTTTAAAGCATTGATAGAAATTAGATTTTTTTCTCTACTGCTAAGCAGTTTACAGAATGTTATTGCTACTTACTTCTTCCGTAAGGCTGACTTTGTTCCGCTCGGTTCGTACCTCTGTTTGCCTCATCTTGTAAGTTTCGTTACAAAAACGGCTGCGATTATTAGGCTTATGAACTATCGGCGAGACAAATAAGCCATATAGTTTTTACTGATTTCTTCAGAATCACTGCTTATCACAGCCGTCAGTTGCATACCTGACCCCAATTATCACTTATGGACGATCGGAATGTTAAGTTAGATTGTATAGCTAAATACAAAAAGCATTTGGGCGAGCGTTACTATCCCTAGTTCGCTCAATTCATCCATATTTTTTCTTAGTATCATTTATATTTTGCCTAGCTTCCTGAAAATCAGGTTGAATTGACAAAGCCTTTTCATAACTTAATATTGCCTCATCAAAACGGCCTAAGTTAAACAGTGCCGTACCCCTATTGTTCCATGATTCTGCCTTATCGGGTTTGATTTCTAAAGCTTTGTCATAGCTGAATAAAGCTTCTTCAAATCTTTCTAAATTTAATAGTGCGTTACCTCTGTTATTCCAAGCTTGGTGAAAATTAGGTTTAATTTCTATAGCTCGATCGTATGAAAATATCGCTTCTTCAATTCGACCTAAATTAAGTAAGGCAATTCCCCTATTGTACCAGGATTGATATTGATCGGGATTTAATTGTAAAGCTTGTTCGTAACTGACGATCGCTTCTTCCAAGCGACCCAAACTTCTCAGTGCAGCGCCCCTATTCATCCAATTTTCGTGAGAGTTTGGCTGAATATCCAACGCTCGATCGTAACTTAATATAGCTTCTTCATAGCGACCTAAATCCTTTAGCGCTATACCCCGGTTAAACCAGGCGTCATGGTAATTTGGGTTGAGCGATACAGCTTTGTCATAGCTGATAATAGCTCCTAAAATATCGCGATCGCTATATTGCTGATTGGCAAGACTAAACCATTTTTCGGCTTCTTTTGTAGTAACTTCAATCGCACTACCTCGATCGATCGCTGTCTCAACAATCGCTTGGGTATCGGCTGACTCAATTTGCAATAACTTAGCAAGTTGCTTGACTAAACTGGAGTCTTCTGACAACTTGACCAACGATTCATTGATAGCGATCGATTCTGTGGATCGAGTTTCTATTGCCCCCCTGTCTTCTTTGAAAACATAAATATCTTCGTTGGCAAATCGGAGTACTTGTTTATTTTGCTCTCGTGCCAAAAGCTGATTGCCAATTTCCCGTGCAACTTCTCCTAATTTCCCGCAGCCAATTTCGCCTAAAAGAATCATCTCCCTTGCGAATGGATAATTCGGTGTCGTTGTCGCCAACAATCTTTTCCCGAAGCGACGCAACCACCCTAGCCATTCCGTTTCAGTGGTACGATTTTTTAATGAACCTAAAAAATGCAAAACCCGCGTCTGTTGCCACCCGTGCGCTACACCTTCGAGCAGCTGCATAAACAGAAATTCGTAATCTGCATCTTCTAAGGGTTTAAGGAGTTCTACTTTTTTGTAAACTGCGATCGGCGCAGCTTGCACTTTTGGAGCCTTTCTCCCCGACCAGAAACCCGATCCAAACCAACGCCAAAACCATCTTAGTAGCTTTCCGAACAGCTTGTTGCCGATATTTTGCCAAATCTGCCCAAGCATCTGTGACACCCCTCTGCGTGGCTTCGATCTTGATTTTACGAAAATCTGGGCACGAGGGAGTAGGGGATAGGGAGCAGGGGGGCTGGGGGCTGGGGAGCAGGGGGGCAGGGGAGCAGGGGGGCTGGGGAGCAGGGGGGCAGGAAGAAATTCTTAATGAGTGACTTTTGACTTTTGACTTTTGACTTTTGACTTTTGACTTTTGACTTTTGACTTTTGACTTTTGACTTTTGACTTTTTTATTCTGGTTTGAGAGCTTGAGCTTTGTTCCAGCTATCGATCGCTTCTTCGCTGCGGCCCAAATTACTGAGAGCTACACTGCGGTTATACCAAGCTTCGTAGCGATCGGGTTGCAATGCCAAAGCTTTGTCCCAGCTAGCGATCGCATCTTCTAAGCGTCCTAAGTTCCCCAGTACCAAACCGCGATTAAACCAGGCTTGGTCATCTTTCGGTTCAATTGCTACAGCTTTATCGTAAGAGGCGATCGCATCTTCCAGACGTCCTACGTGGCCCAAAGCCACACCTCGGTTGTACCAGGCTTGTTGATAATTTGGTTGAATTTCCAAAGCTTTATCGTAGGAGTAGATCGCTTCTTCGCTGCGTCCTATTTTAAACAGAGCGTTGCCACGGTTATTCCAGGCGTCAGATTTATCTTGTTTGTATTGCAAAGCTTTATCGTAGCTGGCGATCGCATCGTAAGTGCGTCCTAATTTAAACAGAGCATTAGCGCGGTTATACCAGACTTCGTGGGCTTCCGGTAGAATAGCCAGCGCCTTGTCATAACTGACGATCGCTGCTTGATAATCACCATTATTAAATAGCTGAATGCCTTGATAGAACCATGCTTGTGCCTCTTGCGGATCGCCCGGATCGAGAAACGAGTTATTATCTTGGTATGATTGCGGAGTGCGTGCGAGTAACTTTATACCGATTTCCTTGGCAATGTCGCCAAATTCCCCGCACCCTACATCGCCCAAATGCACCATCCGAGTGGCTAGCTGACGATTTGGGGATTGGGATGCCAAGAGTCGATCGCCAAAGCCGCGCAGCCACGCGATCCACACTTCCACATCGGTACGTTCCGCTAGCGCCTCAAAAACTCTCACAACTTGCTCCTGACGCCAGCCATGCTCAACCCCTTCTAAGAGCTGCATGAAAAAATACTCGTAGTCTGCATCAGTTAGGGGTGTATTTTCCGTTTGCTTTATCGGTTTTGGAGGTTGGGGTTGTTTGCGGATGCCAAAAAGACGGCGATACCACCTTCGTAGCATTCGCCTTAGCGTACTGTAGGCATATCGCCAAAATCGCCCTTTCATCTTTCCCATCCCCGCGTTACCTTTTTCCCAGATTTTATCGAACCAAGTTGAAGAGGCTTCGTAGCTCGATCGCAACTTTTACTACCCAATCGCATCTCTAATTCTGCGCCAACCTCTGTCAATCCGTAAAAATTTATCAAACTTGAGCTTAGTATTGCTCAAAAGGCATCAGTTACCGATACCGATCTTGTTTCGCCCCATTACTGTTGTCCTGTTTGCAGTTGCTGCCAAGAACTACTTTCGCATTTGATTAATTTATCAAGGGTGGCGATCGCTTTGCTGTTTTGCGAACTACGGATCTCCTGTTCCATACCAATATTCGTTAGTTCCATCCCCAGACGGATGACATAAGCTTTTTGTTCTTCACTAGCGATCTGACTGCGCTCGACTGCTTGTATGTTTGCCAGAAAAGACTTCTGGATATTGAAATTAAATATTTTAGCGATCGCATTAACTGCGTAACTTTGTTCCGGGCGAGCGGTTTGGAGAACTTCCGCGATCGGTTTACTCAAGATTGTCTGCTGAGTCAGTTTGTCAGCCTGACTTTGCAGCCAAGCCTCTGATGTAGAAATCGGCCAATCCGTACTGCGTTCGTCTACTTTGGCAAAAGCGTGGGCTTCCGCATAAGAAATCCGTCCATCTTTGTTATAGTCAGCTGACGCGACTGACTGACCGATACGGTTGCGCCCGCTCAAGCCTGCAAAAAAGCTAGAACTATAATCTTTATAGTCCGCTTCGTTGACTGCTGGAGTACAACCAACGGAAGGTCTGGTTTTGACGGTGGCGAAAAAGCCGCAACGAGTTTGCAGTGCGACTGGACGTTTGGGGTCGCCGCCTTCGTAGATAAAATTAGCGAATGAGCCGGAAAAGCACTGACTCATCATCATCACTACAGATGTCTGCTGAGGAAGGCGATCGAGCATACCAGCAAATTGCTGCACTGTCAGCAATTCCTTATTCCACAGCAGGAAAGCGTTGTTATCTATATCTTCGGGATTGGGGATGCCATGTCCTGTGAAGTAGAAGAAAATAGATTTGGGGTTGCCACTGAGATCCTGAAGCGAACGCTGCAAGTTGGCCATAGTAGATGCACCGTCAAGATTGGGAATCTGTGGCACTTTGAACTGCTGCTGTCCACCAGAGTCGAGATAGCGAACTGTCGCCTGTCGGTCATCGCCGTTGGCAAAAAAAGTGAACGCTTCAGCTGGGTTGTAACCCATTGCGCTCAAAGTGCGCTGAAAGTATAGAATGTTCTTTTCGATCGCGATTTCGTTCGCTTCCGGCGCTGGGCCACCACCAAATGCCAAGAAATTTGTTTTTTGTTGTGGGGATTGATTTGGCGTTTGTCCTTGACAAGTGGGTGCTAGTTGTGCATTAACTGCGACGCTGGTATTGACGATCGGGAGTTGCAGGGTGATCGATACCCCCAGAACCAAATTAGTAATGTGGTGGCGATGGCGCGAAAAATACTGCATGGTAATTTGTATCAAGTTTATTAAATCCTTTTTCCAAGGCAGTGATGACCCACGATCGGATTTTATCGCCTTGATGTCGTTCTCCTTAAAATATCTTAATTTTTATGACCTACGAACCCTTACATCACAAGTATCGCCCTTCTAGTTTTGCCGATCTGGTGGGTCAAGATGCGATCGCCACCACCCTGACTAACGCCATCCAACAAAAACGGATAGCACCAGCTTACTTGTTCACCGGCCCCAGAGGCACCGGCAAAACTTCCAGTGCTAGAATTTTAGCTAAATCGCTTAACTGTCTTTCTTACAAAGATCCCACACCTCAACCTTGCGGTAAATGCGACGTTTGTCAGGGAATTGCCAAAGGCTCAACTTTAGATGTAATTGAAATCGATGCTGCTAGCAATACAGGCGTTGACAACATTAGAGAATTAATCGAAAAAGCTCAATTTGCACCCGTACAGTGCCGTCACAAAGTTTACATCATTGATGAATGTCATATGCTCAGTGCAGCGGCATTCAATGCTTTGCTAAAAACTTTAGAAGAACCACCCGATCGCGTAGTCTTTGTCTTGGCAACAACCGACCCTCAAAGAGTCTTGCCAACTATTATTTCTCGCTGTCAGCGTTTTGATTTTCGGCGCATTCCGCTGGAGGCGATGGTGAAGCATCTGCGTCATATTGCCAATAAAGAAAATATCGATATTACCGATGATGCGATCGTTCTCGTTGCCCAAATTGCCCAAGGCGGATTGAGAGATGCCGAAAGTACATTAGATCAACTCAGCTTGTTATCCGGAGAGGTAACAGTTGAGAAGGTTTGGGATTTGGTAGGCGCAGTTCCGGAGAAAGATTTGATGAGTTTGATCGAAGCGATCGCCACCAACGATAGCACATCTGTAATAGACATAACTCGTCGCCTCATGGATAGAGGTCGAGAACCTTTAATTGTCTTGCAAAATTTAGCTTCTTTTTATCGCGATTTACTAATTGCGAAAACTGCACCTAACCGTTCGGATTTAGTCGCCGTCACAGCACCTACATGGCAAGCGCTGTGCGAATTTCAAGGTTTGGAAATCAACCAGATTTTATTTGGGCAAAAGCAACTTAAAGACAGCGAAGTTCAAATAAAAAATACAACCCAGCCGCGCTTGTGGTTAGAGGTAACATTATTGGCCTTGTTGCCATCTGCGATCGCATCGACAATTAGCACTCAACCAACTGCTAAACCGCTGACTAATCCTGCAATTACGCCCAATGTAAATAATACGCCATCGCCCGATCGAGTAACAAAAAAAGTAGAAATATCGGAACCTACTTCGCCAAATCCACCAATTCAAACCGAAAATCCTCAATTCCATAAACAAGAGGTTATTCCTGTTGCAGAACAAGTTCCCGATGCGCCTATTGAAGCCAAACCCAGTCACGCCAATTTTCAACAAGATGATGTAAGTAAAATTGCAGAAAATTCATCTAATTTGGAGGAAATATGGCAACAAGTAATTAAAAATGCACTATCAGGTACTAAACCGATGTTGAGAGATCATTGCTACTTAGTATCTTTTAAAGATGGAGAAGCGATGATTGGCATTAAACAAAAATCTCTTCATATTTCAGATATGATTAAAGGAACTTTGCCCCAAGTAAAAGAAGCTTTTTCAAAAGCATTCAAAGATAAAATAAAAGTAAATTTTCTGCCTACTCAGGCAACTGAAAAAAAGTTTTCTCGCCGAAACCAGCGGCAAGATAGCATTAAAGAGCAGACGCAATTTAATCAAATCAACACATCAGCGCTGCCCAATCAAAATTTAGCATCTTCTCCCACATTTACCGAACCTCCCAACAACTTTTCACCCATAAAAATTGACGATCGACCTTCCATTCAACCCCAAGAAAATACAGACACTCCCAAACCGAATTTTCCGTCCCAAACTAAGCCAGATTCAAATACTGTTCGGTTAACTTCTCCTCCTACTCTTCCCCTACAAGGAGAGGAAAGTAAAGTCTCGCCCTCCTCCGCGCAAGGGACAGGGGTAGGTTCGTCTTATCCGAACAAGCCAAAATCGAGTCCGCAGATTTCGGACAAAAATCTAGAAAGTATAGAGATAGATAATGATAGTAAGGCGGTTCTTAATGGAGCCCAGAGACTTGCCAATTTTTTTGAAGGGGAAATTATTCAACTAACCGAGGATCTCCAACAAATCCTGTTTTCAAGTAAGCAAGAAATATCAAGATTAAATATAAGTGATGTCAAAGCAAACGAGTACTTAGACACAGAAGAAATTGAAGAAGATGGGGAAGAATTTTGAAAATTAAGAATTAAAAAATGGGATTGCCCCATTTTTAATTCTTAATTTGTAATTGGCAATTCTTCAGCAGTGCCTTGATGCACGGTTTTAACCCATTTTAGCCGCTTTGGACGTACCGACATCCGCGCAGTTGCGCTAGACATCACAACTACCCAGTGCAGCATATACAAATTGCCGCGCAGAGTTTGCAGCAAAGTAAAGAATGCGGTAGAAAAAGTCAGTTTTTCGTCTTTACGGGTGCGCCGCAAACCTCCAAACATCGCGATTAGCGACATCGTGAGCATCAGTCCGGTAATGGGACTGAAAACGGGCAAACTGGTACGAAAAACAGACATCAAAAAGTCAGGTAATACCGCCGTGGGAAGAAAATACTGAGTAATCCAAAACATGAACATATCCCAGGTTTTCCGAGTACCCATACGGTTTCTCAGAATCGGACGCCAATAGTCCAGATAGCGTTGATAACCTCCTTCTGCCCAGCGATTGCGCTGATGCCAAAGGGCTAAGGCGGTGGTGACGCCTTCTTCTCGAACGGGAGGGTCAATGAGAAAGTCAATATCCCATCGATCGAGGTGCAAGCGGATGGTGAGATCCAGGTCATCTGTGATAGTTTCCTCATTAAAACCACCACAGCGTTCTAAGGCAGAACGACGGATAAATTGACCGTTACCTCGCAATTCGCCAATGCCGCCGATCGCAATGCGCTGCTGCTGAAAAAAGCTATCCAAAGCCATTTCAGCGACTTGACCGCGAGTCCAGAAATTGACATCGGGGTTAGCGATCGCTTTTTGCACCTGCACTGCACCCACTTGCGGTTGTTCAAACACAGGTACTACCCGCCGCAACATATCAGCAGATACCTTTGCATCCGCATCAAACACAGCGATAATTTCGCCGCGAGTCAGGGGTAGCACTTGATTCAAAGCACCCGATTTACCGCCGCCAGCATCAGCAGGTCGCCGAAATACCTTGAGTCGATCGTATTCCTGGGCTAACTGTTTGAGCAATATCGGCGTTTTGTCAGTACTGCGATCGTCAATTACCCACAGCTCGTACAAGTCTCTTGGATAGTCGAGATCGCACATATTCTTGACCAAACTAGCAATGACGGCTTCTTCATTTTTAGCCGCCACCAGCAAGGAAACAAAAGGCCAAGAATCCTGATTTTCCTCAGACAAAGGCGCAGGTAAAGCACGGGGACGAGCTAGCAAAACGCGGATGGCGTGAATACCCATCAGGGTTGTCAAGAACAGCACCAACCAAATGCCCCACGAGAATAGATGTAGGGCGATCGTGCCACTCCAAACAATTGTCAGCAACAATGCGGCTTTGCGCCTGCGTCCCGCATAAAACCTGCGATCGGGTGTCTGAGTTTCCTCCTCAAAAGTGGGAGGAACGTCAGATAAAAGCGAGCCGATTTCATCAAGCTCGTTGTAGGAATTGTTTTCGGGCCAGGAATTCGCTGGCATAGGTTAGCTGATTCAACCACCAGTATTTGTCTGCACCTTTGCAGAAGCTGGGTATCGGGTAACACCAAACCGTGCAGCCTTGACATCCTTTTAGATTGCCATGACAGAAGGCGGGATTGTATCCACCTGTTCCGATTCGCGATCGAGTTCGTAAAATCTAGCCTTAATCGGAATACCTGTTTAGGCAAACTGGTACCAAGGTAGCAGGAGCTTGTCGTTAGCAGATCTGGCAAAACAGTATTTACCGCCTGAGAGCGGGGATTTGTGGTGCCATTGCCTCCAGCTTCAATAAAAGCTTATGCTGCCTTATTGTACCTGACCTTGTTGAAGTACTCAGTCGCCGTTTCTATCGATTTGACAATTTGTCGAGTAGGATTTTTCTGGAAATTGTAATTGGTGTGAGCCCTAAAAGCTGGATTGAGGCAAAATCGGGCGTCCAACGCAGGCATACGACAGAAGGGAGAGCCTCAAAGCCGCTCTCCTCTTGGGTCATAAGTTGGGGAGCAGGGGAGCGGGGGAGCAGGGGAGCAGGGGAGCGGGGGAGTGGGGGAGCGGGGGAGCGGGGGAGTAAGTATTTTTCTCTCTTTTCTTTCCCTCTTCCCTCTTCCCTCTTCCCTCTTCCCTCTTCCCTAACCCCTACCCCCAGTTAATCGATCGATAGTGTCAATTGTTTCCTCACTCGCTGCCTTTGTAAAATCAGGCTACTAACATTGCGTCTGCCTTCAAGAGAGAGAGATGATGGAATAGACATTTTGGGAATACTACGGACAGTGAATGCTGGGACGGGCTTAAATATTGCCGCCCCAGCATTTGGGCATTAGTCTGAATCTAGAGGCCAAAAAAAGGAAGATTATGAGTGCAAATATCGAACAGCTCCAACCTGCTGACCCCCGGCGAGTCAATGTCTATATGCCCTACTACCAAGGTAACAAGCGCACTTTGTTACCCCAAGCCATAAGCCTCTATGAAAAAGGGGTTCTGGAGGGAAAACGCAAAATAGAAGGCGGAGAGAGCATCCCCTTTGTTGCCACCTGGAATGTGGCGGCGCTACCATCAGACCTTACCCGTTGTCGGTTACAGTTTGATGGCAATGCAGAAATGAGTTATGAACTTACCCTGGCTAATAATGAATTTGTTAACTTTCTAATAGAAGTCATAATGAATTTTAAGACCTCTCGCTCAATCGATTTTTCCAAAGGATTTTACCGCAAGCTGCTGCGTTTGGATGAATAGAAACGGCGTTTGGAGGATACACAGCTCAAAATTAGGAGTGAGGGTGTGCCGAAATCTGTTAAATATCTGCTGATAGGATCGACCGAGGCTTATAGCGGCAAGTCAGCGGTACTTTTGGGACTTGCTCATCAGCTACAAGAAAAAAAACTGGATATTGCCTACGGTAAGCCGCTGGGAACCTGTTGGAGCGACGATCGCACTGATGGCATGGATGAGGATGTTAAGTTTTTAGCCCACAATCTCAACTTGCCGCCGAACCGATTGCTGAAAACCCTATTATTTCTCGATACAGCCAGCATCGAAAAACGCCTCAAAGGTGAAGATACAGTGGATTATCGCTCAGAGTTGCTCAAATATCTCCAGGTGCAGGCAGGAAAGCTAGTTTTGCTAGAAGGGCCAGGAACTCTGGAAGAGGGCACTTTATTTGAAATGTCCTTGCTGGAAGTGGCAGAGGTGGTGGATGCGGGTATTCTGTTGGTGACGCGCTTGGAATCGGTGCTATCGATACACAAGATATTGTCAGCGAAGCGGCGGTTGGGCGATCGCTTGGTCGGGGCTATCCTCAATGATGTTCCCAGCGAGCAACTCGAAGCAGTAGAAACAGAGATTAAGCCATTTCTGGAACAGCGGGATATTGCAGTTATGGGAATTTTGCCTCGGAGTGCTTTGCTACGCAGCGTCAGCGTCAGAGAACTGGTACACCAATTACACGCAGAGGTAATTTGCCGACCCGATCGATTGG
The DNA here is from genome assembly GCF_041929145.1 of Aerosakkonema sp. BLCC-F183. Classification (NCBI taxonomy): domain Bacteria; kingdom Bacillati; phylum Cyanobacteriota; class Cyanophyceae; order Aerosakkonematales; family Aerosakkonemataceae; genus Aerosakkonema; species Aerosakkonema sp. BLCC-F183. Next base: position 54,744 of record NZ_JBHFNU010000112.1, read on the forward strand.
ATCTGATGGTGGAAAGCTTAACTATCGGTGCGATGAATGTCAACTCGGCGCTGAAGTACTTCCGCAAGGGTAGGAATATGGCAGTGGTGACTGGTGGCGATCGTCAGGATATCCAGCTCGCAGCCTTGGAAACTTCTACTCAGTGTTTGATTTTAACCGGACACGTCCCTCCGTCCGATTTTATTCTCAATCGCGCTGAAGACCTCGAAATTCCGATTTTGTCGGTTGACCTGGATACCCTCACCACTGTAGAAATCATTAATCGCGCTTTCGGTCAAGTGCGCCTGCAAGAACCGATTAAAGTGCAGTGCGTCCGTCAGTTAATGAAAGAACACTTTGATGTCGATCGTCTCATATCCAAACTCGGACTGGAGCCTGCTGTAACGCTACCCTAACCCATTCTGTTAAAATATCAAGGTTGTTCAACGTCAAACCGTCCTTGAGTCAATCGATAGAGATACCTAAAGTTGATGAATTAGTCCAAGAACTGGCGACAATCCAGCAAACGGGTTCCAAGCGCATTGCCCTGTTAGGATCTCGCCACGTTCCCATTACCCATCAGCACCTGATTGAAATGATGAGCTATGCCTTGGTATTATCCGGCAATAGCCTGATTACCTCCGGTGCTACGGGTACTAATGCGGCTGCCATTAGAGGCGCAATGCGGGCCGATCCCAAACTGTTAACGGTGATCTTACCCCAAAGTCTGGAGCGCCAGCCGCTAGAATCGCGCCAGCAACTCGAACAGGTGATGCACTTGGTAGAAAAGCCAGAAAACGATCATCTGTCTTTAGGTGAAGCTAGCGCCCTATGCAATCAGGAAATTGTGTCTAGATGCCAGCAGCTGATTTGCTTTGCTTTTCATGACAGCCGCACGCTGCTGCAAACTTGTAAAGATGCAGAAGAACAACGAAAATTAGTGACTCTGTTTTACTTTGATTAGTATGTTGGGCAAGTTTGCCGTTCTCTGTGCGAGCCAAATTTCGGATTTGACAAGTAAGTTGCCAATCTTTCTGATTGATTTGGCAGGCATGAGAACGAATGAAATAAAGGCTAATGATGCGATCGCAAATACCGATGTCTGACATTTTTCTTTACTGTATAGCTATAGCAGCTTTTCTGATTTACGTGCCTTTTGTGGTGGTAGCTTACACTCGCTTGCAGTTGGGCAAAGAAGCCCTGGCAACTCCCAGAGCGATCGTCGATAAACTGCCTCCCTACGCTCAGAGAGCTACGTGGGCGCATCAAAATGCTTTTGAAGCGTTTATGCTGTTTGCAGCCGCAGCGCTGATGGCTTACGCAACTGGTGTCAATTCATCTGTGGGAGTAGGCGCTGCGATCGCATTTCTAGTGGCGAGGTTGCTGCACTCGGTTTTTTATATTTTGAACATCCCTCTAGCGCGATCGCTGATGTTCGCCACTGGCTCCGTTTGCATCGCTACTTTATTCGTCCAAAGCCTGCTGCAAGCTAGTATAAATTAGTTAGCGGGTAATGGGTAATCTAGAATTTTAGATTTTAGATTTTAAATTTTAGATTGTGCCTCAATCTCATCTCGGCGGTCTAAAATTTTCAAGTACTCGATTACCTTTTCATCTCTTCAGCTTTTCACAGATTTTCTATGGCTTCTACATATTCATTTGACATTGTGAGCGACTTTGACTATCAAGAATTGGTCAATGCTGTAGACCAAACCGATCGGGAAATTCAAAGCCGCTACGACCTCAAAGACACAAAAACAACTGTGGAATTGGGCAAAGAATCGATTACGATTAATACCGACAGCGAGTTTACTTTAAACTCGATTCACACAATTCTGCAACAGAAAGCTGCCAAACGCAATCTCTCTCTCAAAATATTTGATTACGGCAAAGTTGAATCGGCCAGCGGCAATCGCGTTCGTCAAGAAATCAAACTCAAAAAAGGTATTGACCAGGACATCGCCAAACAAATTACCAAGTTGATTCGCGATGAATTTAAAAAGGTTCAAGGAGCGATTCAAGGAGATGCTGTGAGGGTTTCTGCTAAATCCAAAGATGAATTGCAAACTGTTATTCAACGCCTAAAGCAGTCAGATTTTCCAGTTGCCTTGCAATTTACGAATTATCGTTAGCTAAGTCAGCTAAGTAGGGTGGGTATTGCCCACTCTTAAATAGCGATGAACAAAACGCCAAATTTTGACCGCCTAAGAGAGCATCAAGCCAACGAACGAACATTTTTGGCTTGGTTGCGAACCTCGATCGCACTGATTGGATTTGGATTTGCAATTGCTCGCTTTGGTTTATTTCTGCGCCAGCTAGAATCTGCTGTCACAGGACATAATATCGACAGCCATTCTGCTATTAACTCTCAAAACCTCGGCTTAGGTTTAGCAATTCTCGGCATTGTTCTCATCGGCTTTTCTTTATGGCGTTACAATCAAATTTTTCGACAAATTGAGAACAGCGATTATCAGCCAAGTCGTTTAATGGTTTGGTTAACAGCAGGGATTGTCATGATATTGGGCGTACTTACTATTCCTTTTGTCCTCTGGCGACAGCCATCAGTTCCCAAGCAGCCATCTTCGAGTAAGAGTTCAGCCGCTCGCCAAAATAGCTTGCTCTATTATGATTTGGCACAAAAAATAGAGCGTAAAAATATCTGAAAATTGCAAGAAGAATCGAGGGGACAAACAAGCTGATTTTTTGGATGGGATGGTTATTTACACTAGGGACTGGGGAGAGGACAATTTCAGATTTTAAATTTTAGATTTGAGATTAAATTTAATCTCAAATCTGCATTGAAAATTTGCAGTTTATGCCCTATCCTAAGTCCCCAACACAAAACTCAATTGCGAGAATCTGAAATCACAGACTGGAGATTACTTCCGCTGCGGCTTGCAAAGTGCGATCGATATCTTCTTCTGTATGAGCGACAGAAGTAAAACCAGCTTCAAACTGCGAAGGTGCCAGGTAAATACCGCGTTCTAACATACCGCGATGGAAGCGGCTGAACTTCGCCAAGTCAGATTTTTTGGCATCCTCGTAATTGTGGACGGGACCAGAGGTAAAGAACAAACCGAACATCCCGCTGATATTACCGCCGCAAACTGCATGACCTTTTTCTTTGGCAATTTGCAACAATCCATCGGCTAGCTTTTTGGTAATGCGATCGAGATATTCGTATGTCCCCGATTTTTGGAGCAATTCCAGTGTCTTGATCCCCGCAGTCATCGCCAGAGGATTCCCGGAAAGCGTCCCCGCCTGATACATCGGCCCGGATGGTGCCACCATTGACATAATATCTCTGCGTCCGCCATAAGCTCCTACAGGCAAACCACCGCCGATAATTTTACCCAGAGTTGTCAAATCGGGAGTGATGCCGAATTTTTCTTGGGCCCCGCCGTAGGCAATCCGAAAACCGGTCATGACTTCATCAAATATGAGCAAAGCGCCGTTTTCTTTGGTAAGTACGCGCAAACCTTCCAGAAAACCGCCATCCGGAGGAATAAATCCCGCATTGCCTACCACAGGTTCCAAAATGACACCGGCAATCTGGTCTGGGTTTTCCTCAAATAAAGCTTTCACAGCTTCTAAATCGTTGAAGGGAGCCGTGAGAGTGTTCTGTGTAGCCGATTTGGGTACGCCGGGAGAGTCGGGTAAGCCAAGGGTGGCGACACCAGAGCCGGCTTTGACCAAAAACATATCGGCGTGGCCGTGGTAGCAACCTTCAAACTTGATAATTTTATCCCGTCCGGTGAAGGCTCGCATCAGGCGCAAAACGGCCATGCAAGCTTCAGTGCCGGAATTGACAAAGCGCACCATTTCAATGCTGGGAACGGCGTCGATGACCATTTCGGCGAGGACGTTTTCCAGATAGGAGGGTGCGCCGAAGCTAGTGCCTTTCTCTAAAGCTTTGTGCAGCGCCTCGATGACTTCGGGATGAGCGTGACCGCAGATGGCCGGCCCCCAAGTACCAACGTAGTCGATGTACTGGTTGTCATCGACATCCCAAATATAAGCGCCTTTGACGCGATCGAAAACTATCGGTTGTCCCCCCACGGATTTGAAGGCTCGCACGGGTGAACTGACACCCCCTGGCATTAGCTTTTGGGCTGCTGCAAAAATTTCTTCTGACTTGGTGGTTTTAAATGAGGTAGTGACCAAAGTTATCTGCTCCTTACTTGAGTCTTATCTTGGTGAAATGCTTAAAGGTCTATCTTGAGATAGTGGAAACCATTGTTCAAGCTTAGTAAGCTCATAAATTATCCTATATAGCACCCATAACCGCGATGTTATACAAAACGAATCAAGATTTGCCTGTCGATGTGCGCTCTCGTCTTTCAGAGCCCGCTCAAGAATTATACCGAGCTGCGTATAATTGTGCGCTGCACTGGTACGGCACAGAATCTAAGGCGCATGAGATTGCTTGGTGTGCGGTGAGAACTCAGGCGGCTAGTTTTAACTCTATGGCTGTAAGTTAAGTGATTTAAAGCTCTCTAGGACAAAGCATGATATCGTGATCGAGTGAGCTAAAGCTTTAACTTAATTTATGCCTGCGGCTGAGCCTACTTCTCTTAGTCAATCTATCCCGATCGATAATATCCGCTACGATGAGCGCGGATTGGTTCCGGCTATTGTCCAGGATTATCTGGATGGTACGGTGTTAATGATGGCTTGGATGAATCGGGAGTCGCTGCAAAAAACTCTCGCTACTGGAAGAACTTGGTTTTGGAGTCGATCGCGTGCCGAATTGTGGCCAAAGGGCGAAACGTCCGGTCACGTTCAAAATGTCAAAAGTCTCCGCTACGACTGCGATAGCGATGCCTTACTCATTGGTGTTGAACAGGTTGGAGATATTGCCTGCCACACAGGTGAGCGCAGTTGTTTTCATCGCGTGGATGGACAAAAGCAAGCGCCACCGGCTGATACTTTGTCTCAAGTATTTGATGTCATTTGTTCGCGCCGGGACAATCCTACAGAAAGTTCTTATACCTGCAAGTTGCTAGCTGGCGGCGATAACAAGATTTTAAAGAAGATTGGCGAAGAAGCTGCTGAAGTAGTGATGGCTTGCAAGGATGACGATAAAGAAGCGATCGCAGCTGAAGTTGCCGACCTATTTTACCACACTCTTGTAGCTTTGGCTCATCATCAAGTTGATCTCAAAGCGGTTTATCGCCAACTGCAACAACGCCGACGATAGGGAATTGACAAAAAGTCAAAAGTTAAAAGTTAAAAGTCAAAATAAAAAATGGGTTAGGGAAGTGGGGGAGCGGGAGATTTCAAATTTCAGATTTCAGATTTCAGATTTATCAAAATTGGAAATTTGAAATCTAAAATCTGAAATTTTCTTTCCTTTCCCTCTTCCCTCTCCCTCTGCCTCTTCCCTAAATCAAAGCATCCGCATCGGTTGGATGTTCCGAACCCATGACGACATCTTGATAAAGAGGCACCGTGAAAGTTACCGTCGATCCGAGTCCCTCACCCATACTGTAGAAATTCACCACACCTTTCATAGCTTCTATGAGTTTTTGGGAAATTGTTAATCCCAAACCAGTACCGCCGTATTTGCGGGTGCGCGAACCGTCTACTTGACTGAAAGACTGGAACAGCCTATCTTGCTTTTCTAAAGATACGCCGATGCCGGTATCTATGACGCGGACTTTCACCATTCCAGGAAGTTCCTGGTTCTGAACAACCACCTTCTTTCGCACAACTTCCGCTGTAATGAGAACCCCACCCTCGTGGGTAAATTTAATCGCATTGCCAACTAAATTTAACATTACCTGCAAAAGACGTTGGTAATTACCATAAACGGTAATTTTATCTCTTGTGGGCGGTCTTTGAATGCGGAAGCTAAGATTCTTTTGTAAAGCCTGAGTTTTGGTAAAATCTTCAACGTCCTCGAACAGTTCGTCCAAATCTACTTGGCTTAGTTCCAGCTCCATCTTACCAGCTTCGATCTTGGCAATATCCAAGATATCGTTAATAATGCCGAGCAGATGTAGAGCCGATCGATACGCTTCTTGGATGAATTCCATTTGCTCTTCCGGATCGTCTGTCATACCTTCCAGAATTAGCTTCAGGAATCCAATCATCCCATTTAACGGCGTGCGGAGTTCGTGGGAAGTATTTGCCAAAAACTCGCTCTTGTGGCGAGAGGCATCTTCTGCTTCCTGACGAGCTCGTTCCAACTCTTTGTATAGGGTGGCGTGAGTGATAGCAGTGCCAACTTGATCGGCTATTTCTCTCACCAATTCTATTTCTTCAGCCTGCCAGTCACCGAAACAATTTTCCCGATCGAGCCGGATCAAACCATTTGGTTGGTTTTGATAGCAAGTCGCCACAATCAGCATAGACTGCTGTAAAGTTTCTGGACTAGATCCCCGTTCTACCACTAACGGTTCCAGATTTGTGAGCGCTTCGGTTAGGTACGGTTTGTCCAACTGTAGTTTTTGCCCCAACAGCGAAGTTAGTGATTCTTGCCGATATTCGGCTACTACCTTCACTTCTCGATCCGAACTGCTGTAAGGACAAATAATGCACCGACTCACACCCAATCCTTGCCCCAGGTCGTCTACCCCTTGCTGCCAAATGGTATCGAGATCTAAGGTACGCCGGATATTGCGGGAAATTTTGCTGAGCAGTTTTTGGTAATTTTTAAAACTTGATAGTTGATCTACCGCAGGCGATGTGGTAGACAATTTCTCTTTAGAACAAGCGCTTAATTCATCTTGTATATCCAGATTTGCTTCTATCGTTTGGGCTGTCGCAATGGAGTTATGAGATACCACTGCTGACTGCGATCGCTCTATTTGATAGCCCATGACTAGCACCCTGGTAGCGCTGCCATCGGGCATTAAAATTGGGCTGATGACTAAATCGAAGGGGAAGGTATATTCCCTGTAGCGGAACTGACACTGGAAACGCTGGGGTAGGAGAGTTTCCAGAATCTGCCGCAAACGCTCCAGATACGGGTCAATTGCTGTTGGGCCAAATGCTTCGTTCGTTGAGCTAAAGGCGATCGCTTCTGGGTGCAGGCCATAGCGTTCTGCTTCCTGCCAGTAAAAAGATAAGTATTGTCCAGATGCGTCTTGGGTATATACCAATTGAGCCCCTAACTCCTGCCAACCGCTCGGATTAATTTGCCAAGCGGATTCCGATTTTACTGGAGCATCAGAAAGCCGTTTTTGGAGATCTATAGGCACGCTCATCAGAGTCGGTCTCTTAACTGCAAGTGTGAGTCATGAGGCAATCTGGGAAAAAGCCCAGATCTGATTTCGCCCGATCGCCTACGAAAGCACCCTGCACGATATGCCTACGGCAAGTGAAAGCGAAAGCGGCGAGCGGAAGCCGACAGGTATGCCAGATTACCGCTATTTTGATTAAAACCTAAATCTAGCATTACTGGTTAGGAATGTCTTTATCCTGGTCATTGCTACTTTGATGGTTATGGCGATCGAGTTCACAATCAGCGATTTTTTTGCTGGTGGCCGATGAAAATTTTAACGCCGCTAACTGAGTAAAGTATGAGTGTGTAGGTAAAAGTACTTCTCAAGTCTAGTCCGTCAATATTTTAGCAGTGGTTTTTCTGAGTATTCAGCCCTTCCTTCTTACTGAACCGATCGATCTTCTAAAATCACACGCTATTTAGGCGTAAAGGTATCAAAAATGCCGGATTTTTACGCTCAAACCATAAGTTTGTACTTTTATCAGTTATGCCTCTGAAAGCTAAAAAACCTTGAAATCGTTTAATTTCAAGGTTTTTTGTGGAGTGCCAGGAACCGGACTTGAACCGGTGACACGAGGATTTTCAGTCCTCTGCTCTACCAACTGAGCTATCCCGGCGGGTATGCTTTTTTTCCAGCGCTTAACTAACTTAGCAAACTTATCTGGGTTTTGGCAAGCCCCTATCGCTAAAATTGTGGAAATAATTTTAGCCTTACCCTGACACCCGATTTAACTGGGCTCAACAACGTCTCTTAGTGAGATCGTTAAAAATTTATAAAAATATATCTGAATAACTGTTCATACGTTAGAATAAAAAAACAACGATCGGGAGAAAACCATGATTGCGGTAAACACGATGAAATGCGCTTGCCAACCTTGCCTCTGTGTAGTCTCTATTTCCGAAGCCGTGCAAAAGGAAGGCAAATACTATTGCAGCGATTCCTGCGCTAACGGTCATAGCGATGGCAAAGGTTGCGGCCATCACGGTTGTGGATGCTAAAACATTCGTCGGGTGGGCATTGCTCACCCAAAAAGCAAGTCTCAGCTTTGCTGTATTTTCAGCTTGCGAAAACCGATAACGGCTAAAAATACTAAAAATTGGATTAATACGATACTTGGGCCGGAAGCCCAGTTGAGAAGACCGGACAAAAATAAACCGAGAATGCTACTGAGGACTCCCAAAATTACGGAGATTGCCAGAAAATGGCTAAATTGGTGACTCAGCAATTTGGCAGCAGAAGCTGGGATGACAAGAAAGGCATTGACCAGTAGAATGCCTACAGCTTTAGTTGCCAAGGCAACTGTGAGGGAAAGCAGTACAACAAATAAGTACCGATGCAGTTGCACTGGGATGCCTTGAACTTTAGCTACAGATAGATTAAGGGTCAACAGGATTTGCTGCTGGAGTGTGGATAAAAGATAAATAACAGCACCGAGCAATAATAATACAGTTAATACTATATCCGTCAGGTCGATCGCCAGAATATCGCCAAACAACACATTCATCAACCCACCTCGATAGCCTCGAATCAATCCGCTGAGGATAATGCCAACCGCCAAAGTTCCCGATAAGACAACGTTGAGAATATTATCGCTGGCTAGATCGGTTTGGTCGATTAAATAGAGTACGATTAAACCAAATGCGACGGTGAAGGGTAGCAGCATCCACGTGGGGTTTAACTGTAGCAGTATCCCTAAAACAATTCCTACCAAAGCAGAGTGACCGACTGCATGGCTAAAAAAAGATAACTGTCGCAGGGTGACGAAGCTACCGAGTAAACCTCCCAAGCATCCCATCAAGACGCCACCTGCGATCGCACGCTGCATAAAAGGAAACTGTAGCAGTTCTATCAAGTCGCTGCCAGAAGTGATAGCGAATAATTTAGGATGATATTGAGCAAGTTCGTCTAGCAAAATCATTATTCAAACACCTTGAAATACAAAAAACCTAAAAATTTATTTGAGTTGTAACTTTAATATGCCAATTCGCCCAAGCTTGAATAGTTTCCTTACTAATTTTGTTAAAGAGTCCGAAAACCTTGCCTGTCATCCGCCACACGCTCTTGAGCTTGTAGATGTCAACCATTTGCAACGACAAATCCTCAACACTGAAAAAGCTCAGCGGATGGCCGAATTTTTCAGTCTATTGGGAGATTGATGAACCAGCTTGAATTTCAAATTTGAGATTTGAGATTTCAGATTTAATTAAATTTCAAATTTCAAATCTAAAATTAATGTCGGTGTTGATAGCGACTGAAAGCTGGGCCATAGGTTGCTAGCAAGTTTTCTGGGGAAAGAATGATGTCGGGAGATCCGGAACAAACTAAAGTTTGGTTGAGACAGAGAACGCGATCGCAGTGACGGTTGACCATATCTAGATCGTGAGAAACTTGTAATACAGTCCAATGTTGCTCATTTTTGAGTTCGTTCAGTAAAGCGTAAAAATCTGCTTCTCCGGAAACATCCACTCCTGCGAAAGCCTCATCCAACACTAACAACCGTCGCGGACTCACCAAGCAGTAAGCTAGCAATACTCGTTTGAGTTCACCACCGCTTAAAGTGCCGATCGCTTGTTTGCGTAGGTGGTAAGCATTCACACGTTGCAAAGATCGTGCGATCGCTTCCTCCTTTTCCGGGTTGTGCCAAGATAACGAAAAAGGAAAAATCCCCAAATTATACTTTTGCCTTTTTTGCTTTCCTTGCCATAACTCGGCTTGGAAAAGCTTTTGCCTTTCATTATCCCATCCCAAGCCCACCAATTCAGCTACAGAAATGGGAAAAGAGCGATCGAAAATAAAATGTTGGGGAATGTAGCCAATATCGTGCCGCAAATGTCCTAGCCGTTTCACTGGACGACCGAATATTTCTACTTTCCCAGAAGTGGGCGCTATCAAATCTAGCATTGCTTGCACAAGCGTACTTTTACCCGAACCGTTTGGGCCAATCACTGCCGTATCCGTACCCGGCAGAAGTTCAAATGAAACATCCCGAACAGCTGGGTAAGTACCCCGGTATACCGTTAAGCCTTCTACCTTTAAAACCGGGGGTAATGTTGTTTCTTGTTTAAAGCTTTTCATTATTGACGCACGCAAGCAGAAAAGAATCGATTTTCATTGTGAATCTGAGTCTATCGAGATAAATACTTGCCAGATTCTATGCGATTGCAAGTTAAATTCATACAATTTAACTTCTTAATTCAAGCTCGATTGGAACTAATAACATTTTTCGTCTATCGGCAAGCAGATTCAAGGGTTTGCAGATTGGCTTTCATGGCAGTAAAGTAATGCTGCGGATCTACTGGCCCAGATTCCAGTGAATCCAACACACTCAGGTTTAATTTTAAATCTTGCGAAAGGTTTTTTAGCAATTTGTTATCTGTTCCCGATTCACCGAACAAAGCTTTCACTTTGTATTGTTTCACAGTTGATATTGTCTTTTGTATATCCCCAGGTGAAAGTTGATCTTCCGGAATTTGTACTACCGCAACTTGTTTAAGCTGATATCTTTGTGCCAGATAAGGATAAGCGTCGTGGAAAGTAACAAAAGTGCAGTTGGGATATTGCTGCAAACTCTGTTGAAATTCGCGATCGAGTGCTTGTAATTGCTGAATGTAAGCGGCAGCATTTGCCTGATAAGTCACTTTGTTTCTAGGATCGGCAGCAATTAAACCATCGCGAATATTTTCCACCTGTTTGATTGCTAATATCGGATCGAGCCAAACGTGCGGATTGCCCGCAGAGTGTTCGTGTTCGTGTTTGTGGTCTCGATCGGCTTTGTCGGCTACTTCAACGACTGGGGAAATTTCTTGTAAAGGTTTAATGCCCCTACTGGCTTCAATCTGTTTTAATTCGGTATTTTGGGCATTTTTTATCGTATTTTCCAGAAATTCTTCCAAGCCCAAGCCGTTTTTCACCAGCACATCTGCTTGTGCGATCGCCTGCACATCTTTTGGTGTTGCTTGATACTCATGCACCTCAGTACCCGGAGGCAGCAAAACTTCTACCCGAACTAAATTACCTGCTACCGCTTTGGTAAACCAATACATCGGCAAAAACGTCGTCACAACTTCGATCTGTCGCGACTGAGAGGAAGACCCGCTTGTCAGACTGTTGCGATCGGACAAACCTACTTCTCCTTCCCCCGTCCCTACGAGGGAAGGGGGCGAAACTTGACTCTCCTCTCCTTGTCGGGCAGGAGTAACGGTTGAATTAGATTGGTTGCAGCCAGCAGTTGCTAACATTGGCAACAACAAGGCTACTAGCAATCCTTGCAATTTAGGGCAAATCACGGTTTTTGTGCTGAAAGGGAAAGCCAGAAGCGATGCTGGCGAGTACAAAATGAGAACCGATCTAATTCTAACTTAGACGCGAGAATAAAACTCATTCTTGTACGAATTTGCTTTTTCTGGGCTTAAGGAATGTAAATGTCATAAAAACAGGGTATATAGGCTATATTTAGTCTATATATACAAATTTAGGCCATAAAACATTTGATTTGCCCAATTACTGTCTTTGTAAACTAGAAAAAACCCATAAAAAAACCTTTTAAATCTCTGCACAGAAGATAGGATGAGCTTAATGAGAGTTTACAAAGGGTCGATCCTGCTAACCTGAAAGTGGTGTGAGGTGAAAAATTTCGATATGTTGAAAATTTTGTGTAATTATGTGCTAATTAGCCCAGCCGTATTGGGCGCAACATTAGCGATCGCATTAGTGGGGATGCCTGCGTCCCAAGCACAAGAAGCATCGACAACACCAGAAGTGCAGTCTGATGCGTCAAGTATCCTAGAGCAAATCAACCGCTACAACAACCAAAAACCGAAAAACTCTCTCTCTCAAGTAACATCAGTTTCCCAACTGCGGGACGTGCAACCGACAGACTGGGCATTCCAAGCTTTACAATCTCTGGTAGAGCGCTACGGATGTATTGAAGGATATCCCGATCGCACTTATCGGGGCAACCGGGCCATGACCCGCTACGAATTTGCTGCCGGGTTAAACTCCTGCTTGAATCGGATTCAAGAATTGATCGGTACAATACGTCCCGACATCAGCGCAGAGGATTTAGAAAGAATCCGCCGTCTGCAAGAAGAATTTCGGGCCGAACTTACCACCCTGCGGGGTCGTGTAGACGCACTGGAAACACGCACCGCCAGATTGGAAGCCCAACAGTTTTCTACCACTACCAAACTGGCTGGAGAAGCCATTTTTGCGGTGGCAGGTATCGCCAAAGGAGATAATGCTTTTGGCGGCGACATCGACAACCAACCTATTTTTGGCGACCGAGTACGTCTCAACTTTGAAACCAGCTTTACTGGTAAAGATAGGTTGAGAACGCGATTGCAAGCAGGAAATCTGGGTGCGTTCTCCGCAACTTCTACCTTGACGCCGGAAGGAGACCTATCCTTCGCTGCGGGCGCTTTTGAGGAATCGGATAATAATAATATCGCCCTGGATGAGTTATCCTACACTTTCCCGATTGGAAAACGTACTGAAGTTGTGATTGGCGCAAATGCTACCGGCTCTGATAGTTTTGCCGATACTATCAACGTTCTAGATGGAGATGGCGGTAGCGGTGCGTTGTCTCGTTTTGGCACGCGCCACGCGATTTATTATCTTGCGGATGGTGCCGGTGTAGGACTGAGACACCAGCTAAACAATAACATTGAAATCAGTTTGGGCTATCAAGGCACATCAGTCAACAACCCCAGTGATGGTAACGGTTTGTTTGGTGGGCCTTATGGTGCGCTGGCACAAGCCGTATTTAAGACCGGTGGTTTAAAATTCGGTTTGACTTACGTTCACTCTTACAACACAGACCTGGGAACAGGTAGCCGAGTGGCGAATTTGCGATCGTATTTGGCGGCTAATCAGCCATTTGCAGGCGACAACGATTTGCCTATTTCCAGTAACTCTTACGGTGTAGAATTTTCTTGGCAACTAGCTCGTAATTTTGTCCTGGGTGGATGGGCTGGCTACACCAATACTCGCACTCTTTCTACCCTGAGCGGACAAATCAACCGTGGCAGTCTTGATATCTTTAACGGTGCGGTTACGCTTGGTTTTCCAGATCTGGGTAAAAAAGGGAACATGGGAGGTATTATTGTTGGCATTGAGCCGATCGCTGATGCGAGTAGTGCTTTATCCAACGATTTGTTTAGTGCTGGTTTAGGTGGCGACGATGATGATGCCTCCTATCACATCGAAGGATTTTACCAAATTCAAGTGAGCGATAATATTTCCATTACTCCTGGAGTAATCTGGCTGACAGCACCCGACCACAACGCCAATAACGAAGATGTCGTTATCGGTACGATCCGAACGACATTTAGTTTCTAAGCAGCGACGCATCTAAGTTGTATAAATGGGGCAGGCAAGATGCCCGCCCCACAAGAGTGTCACATTCTGGCAATTATTAAAACTAGATCCGCCACAGCTCAGTCATAGGTCAATACTCATTGGCACGCTCGCTCGATCCGTCTCTCAAAGAAACCCAGTTTCTAGCCGCCGCGATCGCCAACACATTTGTAAAGTTTCTATACAATTTTTTAATATCCAATACAAAAAACCAGCCTCCTCAAAGACTGGCTTGATAAATTAAAAACGTTGTGTTGTCGCTTCAATTCGAGGAAATTCCAACTGTGCGTTCCCAAGTTCACAGTCGGTAAAGCTCTGTAAACTTATTGTAACATGAGAAACAAATTTACAAAAGTTTACCTGGCATATTTATTTCCTTAGACAGAGGTACTTCCCATATACCTCTATTTCTATAGTCTACGCTGTTATGTACCAAATCCACCGTTAAAACACGTAAGTCAGTTTTTAATTTCGGTCACTTTGCGTGATATACTTAATAGCCTGCGGAGGACAACCCCAAATAATCCGTTCTTGCTTGTAAATAGCCACTCCAGGCTTTGCTCCTTTGGGCTTGTAGACGTACTTGGGTTGGGTGTAAACGACTGGAACGCGATCGCTTTGTCGAGAACGGCTATAGTAAGCAGCAAGATCGGCAGTAAACTGTAAATCCGCTTCGTCAGGTACAGCCCCAGGCTCCAGACGCAAGAGTACGTGACTTCCAGCAATCTCTTGAGTGTGGAACCACAAATCGTAATCGCCAGCAACCCGAAACGTCAGCTGGTCATTCTGGCGGTTATTGCGCCCGATCAATAACTCAAACCCGCTGGGAGTACGGAAACGGTACGGATGAGATTCCTCGTCGTTTTTGTTCGCACGGCTGTATTCTAATTCTTCAAGATATCGCTGTTGAATCAATTCTTCCCGTATTTCTGCCAGGGTTTGTAAATCTTCGGAAGTTGTGTATGTCTCTAGTTGAGATACGGTCGCTTCTACCTGCTCTAAATAATCAATTTCCGCTTTCACTTCCGCTAGTAGCGGCTCAACCGCTGCACGAGCGCGTTTGAGTTTTTGATGACGCTTGTAGAGCGCTTGGGCGTTTTGGACGGCATTCTTTTCTGGGTCGAGCGGAATAGTAACGGGATTTTCGGTGTTAAAGTCGGGCAAGGTAATCGATTTTAAGCCAGGTTCCCATTCCTGGAGATGCGCCATGAGCAAATCTGCTTGCTGTCGGTACAAATCCGATCCATCAGACTGGCGCAACCGTTCCGTGAAGGTCTGACCCTTAAGGCGCAATTTTCCTAAAATACTGTTGAGTTTCTGACTGAGTTGATGGCGTAGCTGAGAGAATTCTTGTCGATCGAGTTCTTCGGTATAGTAGCGATCGAGCAAAGTATGGATATCTTTAGCTGGTTCGATCGCACCCCAACCCAGTACGGTGTATCCTTCATATCGAATCAAATCCGATTTCTGTCCCGACTCCTTCCCTTGCAGGGAAAGGGGTTGAGCAGTTAGGTCTTTCCCTATCCAACCAAATTGAAATTTAGACTGTTCTAATGCTCGCAACCATTCTTGCCATTTAGCAAACAAACCCTGCCAATCGGATGGAGTTAAAGTTTCCGTAGATCGATCTGCTTCCAGTCCTGCGGCTTCCACCATCGACTGCACCAAAGAAGAACTTAAACCCCGGTAATTTTTCAGCAAACAGCGCCCGATTTTCCCAGGTACCAGACTAACTCGTTCCTGCCAGCGCTGTTGAGATTCGATCGAACTGGGTATAGGGTCAGTGAGAACTGGTGGAACTTCGTAGGGTTGTCCGGTGAGGATGGGACGGACGCTCGATTGTTGTGGGCTGACTTGATGCGCCGCAGTAATAATTAAATTGTCGGCATCAGCGAGAATGACATTACTGTATTTGCCCATTATTTCCACGTAGAGATGCCACAGTGGAGGTTCTCCGGGACGCCTACCAAACTGGAAGTCTAAAACCCTCTCCCAAGGGGCAATCTGTTCAATTGCGATCAGTGCCAAACCCCCTAATTGATGCCGTAACTGCTGACTGAACGTAAAGGTATCCGGAGTTTTGGGCGGCGGATCGGCAATGCAGAGGCGTGCGGCTTGGGGATGCCAAGAAACAGTCAGCCAACCGCGTCCCTTGAGAGTTCGCAAAGCTAGGGCAATGGTGTAGCGATCGCGCTGATAAACCTGTTCGATGCGCGATGGTAGCCAGTTGGCTCTCAAATCGCAGCTAGCAGCCGTCAGTGTGGTGAAATCAACAGGTTGCACGATCGAAGCTTTTTTGATTTACTCGCCAATCCCCAGTTTATAAGACTTGGACAAATAAACCCCTTTTCTATTTTTTATTTTGACTTTTGACTTTTAACTTTCTAGCCCCTCTTCAAGCTTTTTGCTGTTTTCTGCTACCTAAAGCCAGCGCACCAGTCAGCAACAGCGCACCCACGGTAGCAGGCTCAGGTATACTTTGAGACTGTGTATTACCAACTTTAATTTGATAAGCGAGTTGAGAATTTTTGGGGTTGTTGCCGATCCAGCTCATCATAGACTTACCGGTCAGCTTGAAGGGGGCAGATATATTGGCGATCTGGAGATAATCTACATCAGAGCCTGTGCCTGTAACGGAAGAAGACAAACTGCCAATTCCCACTTCTTCAAAAACCAGGTCGCTCAACCCCATTGTGCTACCATTGATTCCCTTGGAGACGTCTCCACCAGCACGGGTGCGGAGGAAAATGTCAGTTACTGGCCCACTAAAAGCTGTACTGCTGAGCAGCTGACCGCCAACAGTATAATTAACTACGCTTCCCGTATATTCCAAAACGAAATCCACTAGAGCCCCACTTGTCCAAGCACGTTCGCCAGAAACAACAGGCAAACCACCCACCAATTGATTAGGATTGTTAGGGTCAGGCGTAATAGCTGTATTTATACCTAATTCACGCTCTGCCGTACTCGTACTGTTGTTACCAATACGGCTTTCAGCAACAAACAATTCTGTAAATTTTCCCGTCTTAATGAGATCGTTAAACTCAGTATCGGTAAAACCGGTTCTATCCACTAGCGAGAAGGCGTTCGCTACTGCGGGTATCGAGAACATTCCCACCCCTGCTGCTGCCAGTGCGAATAATGTGTGGCGTATGCGGATCATCGTTTTTCCTCCCTAGCTTCCCTTGTGCTGTTTGTCTGGGTTTACTGAATCCGGGTTAAGTAAGACGCATCCCTTGCTAGATTCACATAGCGAACTCAGACATCTGGCTCCGTGTTCTTCCAGACTAAAGTGGGCATAACTGTACTGTCCATAAGGAGTAGTTGATTTTACACAATCTTTATATTGTCATTGTGTTCGTTAAAGTTTCAGGTAAGAGTGAATGTAGGGGAGAGGGGGAAATCGGTAACCCACAAAGCCTTACCATCTATGCCCTTCAGTTATATATCTTTTGATTGATGTCAAATTCGGAAAAAGGTGAAAAACAATAGATATAAGCTAAAAACAAGAACAATCGTCTTTTTTAGGCTTGTAAGTCCAAATTTTTGGAATTACCATTGAAATTATATTACTAGCTCCTCATATCGGTAGGCGGTCAATTGGTCATGGATATTCAGCTAATCAACATTGGTTTTGGCAATATCGTTTCTGCAAGCCGGGTGGTTGCCATTGTCAGCCCGGAGTCTGCCCCTATCAAGCGTATCATCACTGACGCTAGGGATAGGGGCCAGCTAGTTGACGCAACTTACGGGCGTCGCACTAGGGCTGTCATCATTACTGATTCTAGCCACGTTATTCTCTCAGCGATTCAGCCGGAAACGGTCGCCAATCGCTTCGTGATCAGTAAAGATGGTGCTGCCAGCGAACATTAAACCTGTCCATTTTAGATTTTAGATTTGGGATTTTGGGCTAAAAACCAATCTAAAATCTAAAATCTCAAATCTCAAATGGTTAATATGCAGACAGGCAGACTGATCGTTTTTACGGGGCCAAGTGGAGTAGGCAAGGGTACATTGCTGCGATCGCTCCTCAAACACCATCCCGAACTCGAACTTTCCGTATCCGTGACTACCCGTCTTCCCCGTCCGGGGGAAATTAACGGGCAGCATTATTACTTCGTCAGTGTCGAAGAGTTCGAGGAAATGGTGAAGCATGGCGAGCTGCTGGAATGGGCTCAATTTGCCGGCAACTACTACGGTACGCCCCGCCGACCCGTAGAACAGCTGATCTCGCAAGGCAAGTGCGCGATCTTAGAAATTGAGTTAGAAGGAGCAAGACAAATTCGACAGACGTTTCCTACCGCCTTGCGTCTATTTATCCTGCCACCTTCCCTATGCGAACTAGAGCATCGCATTCGCGGTCGAGGTCAAGATTCCGAAGATTCCATTACTCGTCGCCTTCGCCGCGCTAAAGAGGAAATTGAAGCTGCTAATGAATTCGATATTCAAATTGTCAATGACGATTTGGAAACAGCTCTCAAAAACCTGGAAGCAGCACTTTTTGCTCGATGCTAAGTTCAAATTTAAAACCGCATAGGAGTTACTCACACATCCTCCCAACCGGATTTTCGAGCGGTAAATGGCTAATACGGCCCATTTACCTTTAAGAAAACTGTTTGGTAGCGGAGGTACTGCGGCAGGCAAGCATTGATGAACGCAGATAATTTCATCGGCGTTCATCTGCTAGTTCCTGCGGTTTTTCTCCGCTATTTTTGGGCGCGATCGCAGCTACTTTTTGTAAATTAATAATATTTATTTCCGCGTATCCCTGCAATTTTGATAATTGCGATCGCATCTCTAATAAAATCTCGTTCAGTTTCTTTTCCAGATTGGCTTGACCTTCATAATGTTGCCGCAGTTTTTCAACGATCGGTTTTAATATGAAATTTATCTCTTCTGAAAGAAGATTTTCTCCCGTTGGAGATTTCCACAGGCAAAGGCGATGGAGCAGGTTTTTTTTATTAAAGGTTATCTCCTGAGAAATAAGTATAATTAAACGATTATTTACATAATCTTTAAATTCTGACATGGGAGTGTAAGTTGCTGAGTAGTTTTCTATGAGCGATCGGCTTTCCAAAGAAATCAGACTATCGGGTAACTTTTGCTTTGATTCCAGAGATAAAATATCCGATTGCAGTTCTACCATGCTCATTGGTTCCCGATTAATTGCCAGCCAATACATTATTTCTTTTTCCAAATCCGAACAACGGTTAAATTGTTCCTCTAAAAACTCGTTGATATTATCAAAAATTAGGTTACAGTGTTGCTGCAAAAACAGAAAATGAGAAATATTCCCATTAAATAAATCTTGAATTTTAGTTGCCACCATTTTTAACAAAAAAGGATTCCCACCGTAGTATTTCCCGATCGTTTCCCACTCCCACTCGGATGCTAAAAACGAATCTTTTAGTTTAAATATTTTGGAAATTTCTGCTCTTGATAAACCCTTTATCTGTAGAGAGCGAATAGGTAACTTTTCTCCTTCAAATAAGGCAATTTCCCTTGGTTTCTCCCGACTTGTAAGCAGCAAGCAACTATTTGATAAAGATTGTCCAAATTTTTTAAAGAGTTTGCCGTACTCTTCGTATCCTTGGCGATATTTACCAACTAATTCGCCAGTTGCAAAAAGTGACTCTACTTTATCTAGTATTACCAGGCACCGATACCGATACAAATAGTCAATCAATTGCAAAATACGACTATCTAAATCGTTTGGCAGAACACTTTCTTGATGATTGGAGAAAAACCCAATCATTGCAGCTAACTCATCAGCCAGATCTGGTGCGTGGCTCAGACTTCGCCAAATGATATAGTCAAATTCATCCCGAAGCTGTTGAGCAAGTTTCACCGCAAAAGCAGTTTTGCCAATTCCAGCCATCCCTAATAATGCTACCATTCGGCAACGGTCTTGCACGATCCATGTTTTTACGGTAGCGAGTTCTGCGGTACGTCCATAAAAATAGGAAACATCAATAGGTTCTTGCCAGTATTGTTGCGGATAACCGTTGGTAAAATATAAGCAAACAGCGTTTTCTTTTTGTCGCTCCGGTAATTGACTGAGGGTAGTTTGAAAGTAGGAATAGCGTTTTAAAACATTGCGAAAGTTAGTTTTGGTGACTCTTTCACCCAATGCTAAGCTGAGCTTTTTCCACAACTGACAGCCAATATTTTTGACATGACCGACATTGTAACCCGAACTTGTAGCGATTTCTTCATAACTGCGTCCTTCCCAGCATTGACGAAGCACCATTTTTTCAAATTTATTTAAAGGCTTTTCCTGTAAAGCTGCATTTATAATTTCTATGGCTTTTTCAACATCCATGTTGCTTAAGTATCTCCCGTCGTTGTGATGCACCGAACACTATGCCCAACTAGCACAGTATAACTTATTACTTTATTCTTACTTTCTGACTTTTTTGTTTTACTTCTTACAAAGAATGTGACTTTACTGTGACTTTTTCATATAGACAAAGTTTTTTAGAAAAGCTTTAATCGGAATCGTCAAAGAAAAAATTCCTGCTAATTGGAAGTTTTTTAAGCGACGTTGTGCATCTACAGCGCCGCTAGTTAAATGATTTTAGCACTTTTCCAGCTACCAGTCTAAGCCGGGACAGAAAAACCTTTGCCCCTGCCGCTAAAAGTAACTCGTGGGGTAGAAAAACTCCCCCTCTCCCAGATTCCAGAGGGAATTAGGGGGATGAGCTTTGTCTGGGCGATAGTTGCTAACCAATTTTTCAGGGATCGATCGTCATTAACTTCATTCAGGGTGAACAGATGAGTATTGATTTATTTGATGCCAGTTACTACCAAGCCGCCAATCCCGATTTAGCTAAAGCTGGTATAACTACAGAAGCTCAGTTACGCGCCCACTTTGAAACAACTGGGCTAAACGAAGGAAGAGAATTTTCGCCGTTTGTCAATCTCAACGTCTACCGCGCATCAAATGGGGATCTGCAAGCAGCCGGATTAACTACTAATCAGCAACTTTTAGCCCATTTACAAAATAAAGGTGTTGCTGAGGGGCGGAATTTTTCACAATTTGGCGACATAAATTTTTACTTACAAAGTAATAATGATGTCAACCAATTTTTTCAAGGAAATCGAGAACAAGCCTTCCTACATCTAAAAAATAATGGAGTCAAAGAAGGACGGCTATTTTCTCCCGTTGTTGACCTCAACTTTTATCGAGATGCTAACTCAGATCTGAAAAGCTTGGATAACAACCAAGCATTGCAGCACCTGGCAATGTTTGGGGTGGCAGAAGGACGAGAATTTTCCTACCCCTTAAACCTCAACTACTACGATTTAAACAATCCGGATCTCCTGACCTATTACGCTGGCTCTAGAAATTTGTCAACCGAAGCCGTGCTAGATAATCCAGCAGAGTTGTCATCTTATAACAAGTTTCTCCTGTCGCATTTTGCCACTTTTGGGATTCGTGAAGGTCGTCGATCTTCCGATGAATTTGATGTTAATTACTATCGCAGCGCTAATAAAGATTTAGCGAGTTTGAGCAACGAACAGCTTTACAATCACTTCCGCAACTTTGGCATCAACGAGCTGCGAGCATTCTCTGATTCTTACGATGCTGAATACTACAGCAAGGTAAGCTCGGCTCCCAACAGTTCTAACCTCACCTCCGCACAACTGTTCAACTATTATATTACCAGCGGGTTACAGGAAGGGGATCGTGCCGTCCGCAATCCTAAACCCCCAAATGAGGTGCTGCCTGGATTTGATTTGGTAAGTGGAAAAGGCTCAATTAGCGGCATCTTAAACGCATCTGATGGAGCAAATCTGAATCGCAAAGGTAGCTACTCAGAAGAGTATCTCCTCAGCGGACTCGATCCAGGTCAGCAAGTTCAACTGGACTTGACAGCAGATTATGACGCTTACTTGCAACTGGTGGATCCGATCACTGGAGAAGTGATTGCGGAAAACGATAACATTGGCTCCGGAAACGCCAACTCCCGGATCAATTTTACTGTGGAGCCAGGTACACCATATATGGTGCGCGTCAGCGGTGATAATGCCAATGCTGTAGGTGCTTTCACCCTTTCCGGTCAAGCTTCTTCAACCATTGTGGGCAATCTGGCTGCAAATGGTGGCAATATCTCTGACAATTTAACGAATACTGACCTGCCTGACCCGGATGAAGCCAACGCATTTAAACGCGATTACCGTTTGGATTTAACTGGGGTGAATCCAGGGCAAGAATTGAAAATCGTCCTCAATTCTTCCAGCTTCGATACTTACCTAGAACTGATTAATGCCGATACAAAAGAGTTCATTGACTCTAATGATGACAGCGATGACGAAACTACCAACTCCCAATTGAATTTTGTCGTCGAGTCAGGAATTAATTATGCAGTTCGTGTCACCTCTTGGGACGAGCAGGCAACAGGAAACTTTAGCCTAACCTCAACGCTGGAGGCGGGAGCTAATTCACAAATAGGTCGCGATGAAACGGTTGCAGGGACGTTTACCCCTGATGGCGATCCGAACAAGACAGATATTTACACTCTGCAAGGTGTTAATCCAGGGGAGCAAATTCGGATTAACGTCGAATCTGAAACATTTGACAATTCAGTGCGATTGCTTGCTAATGGCGTTCCTGTTAGCACCAATGATGATGCTAATGGCGAAACTGACTCGGAATTAACTTTGACTGTTCAGCCTAATACAACTTACCAAATTCAAGTCAATCGTTCTGATAAAGATAGGGCTGGTGACGGTCATTATACGATTACGACGACACCGTTAACAGGTGAAGGCAGTACGGTTACTCTCAGCGATCCGGGAATGCAAAGCCTCCTGGCAAATAAAACAAGCTTGGGGCGTGAAGATGTATTATCGTTCTTTAATCAAGCCGCAGCTGATGGAACGGTTTCGGTTCAAGAACAAGCGGATTTGAAGGAATTGGCTAGCGAGGCGGTAGCTTTGAGAATGCCTGATTCTGTCCAATTTCAGCTTGCTCAAGTGAACGATGCGATCGATCGAACAGGTCAAAATACCGCCGTCACTGCTACTGTACTTCAGAACGCGATGGCGGCGATCAAGGGAATAAATCCACTACCTCTATACATCGGAGCGGGTGATACAGCAAACAACAAATCCAACAAACCTGCTGTGGTGCAGACTAATGTTGAGCATTTAAAAATTGAAGGCGAGCTTTACGGTAAAGATAATGAAACAAGAATTCGTGGCATCAACCAAGGTGGTTTGGGTGACTGTACGTTTATGGCAGCGTTAGGGGCAGTTTTTGCGACTCCTCAATCTCAACAAATAATCGAGACAGGACCCTTCATTAAAGCAAACGGAGATGGCACTTATACATTTCGCTTTTTTGACGATAACCGTGAGACATATTACGTCACCGTCGATCAAACTGTGGCAACTGAGAAGCTGAATGTAAACTTGCCGGCAAACGTAATTGCTTTGACTAATTACAATTCCATACCTTTTGCTAAAAGGGGTGGGACTGAAACAGATATGCAATTGCCATTCCCAGTCAAGTTAAATGACGGGATCATACAAAACAGCACAATTAATCCCGATCGCAGAGTACTTCTTGTAAACAGTGACGCTTCAATT
Source organism: Aerosakkonema sp. BLCC-F183 (assembly GCF_041929145.1). NCBI lineage: Bacteria > Bacillati > Cyanobacteriota > Cyanophyceae > Aerosakkonematales > Aerosakkonemataceae > Aerosakkonema > Aerosakkonema sp. BLCC-F183. The sequence goes on from NZ_JBHFNU010000112.1 coordinate 77,900, forward strand.
TGGGGGCCTTTGGCGGAGAAAGCTTATGCCGTATTTAGGGAGATAACGGCTAATGCAGGATTCATACAAGGCATAGAAACACGTTTGAATGGAGCAAAGGTTTATGGTGGTTATAGTTTGATTGGTAATGGTGATAATGTCAAAGATCCGCTTGAGCGAATTACGGGGCGCACTGCAACAGCTGAATTCAATGTTAAGACTATCGGCGAAGAACAAATAACTTTGTACAATGATACTCTACAAAGGCAAGTCGAATTTGATGAGCTTACCAACGCATTAAACAAAGGTCAAGCGATCGAGGCAGGTACACATTCTAAAACTGAAAATTTAGTACCCCTACTGGTCGGGAGTGCCAAAGGGACTCATGCTTATTCAGTCACTAGCACTTATTTAGAGCCAGGAGGTACTCAGCACGTCGTTGTGCGAAATCCTTGGGGTAAGGATAATGATGACAATTTAAGGAATGATCCTACTCGCTACTCTGGTGATTTCTATGATGGATTTATCGATCTGACTTTCGATCAATTCAAGAGTGGCTTTGGCGATTTGGCGATCGTCTAAACCTTTGCTTCAACCTCCCTCTCAATAAGGATTTGTCAAAATTCTCTAAGCTCTTTGATATCAAGTCCGGTAACATCGGATATCCATCTTGCAAGAAACAGAAATATTTCTTGCGAGATGGCTTTTTTCTGTAAAACCCACCTGCATTTTGTTTCTAATATAGAAACTATTTTTGTTTAAAGAAACAGGTTTCTATATTAGAAAATAGCTTTTGGCTAACTTTTATTGGAACAAATAGTTAGAGATAAATTTGGTTAAGTTCAATTTTAATACTCTGCCAAAAGATACAAAGATAAAACTCGCGATCGTTTACAGGACGCTACCCCAACGGCTATAAACAATCACGAGTTTTAAACAGTTATCCAATTGTTAAAGGTTGTTGCCAGTTTAGCTTACAGATATAACTTTAAGCAAAAACTAGCATACCTCTTTAGGTCGAACCAGCTCGTTAAGCGAGTTAGCCAAAAGATAGGTTCTTAAGGCATCGGGTGGAAAAGCAGGTCGGGGAAAAAGCGATTGAATTCAATCAAAATACCAGCAGTAATTGTCATCCAAACAGCGGCAATAACGGGAGCTGTGGAAAGATACTTAAGCAAATGCTGCATCGAACGATCCTCCTAATTAAGGCGTAAAACTAAACTAGCGCGGAGAAACAGGAATTTCTTCTTCCTTGGCAAACATTTCACCGGTGGTGATTTCTTTCAAAGCCAACAAAGGCCACAGTGGCCCAGTCAGCACTTTAGAAATCGCCAAAGGAACATCGATGATGATTTCTTTTTGTTCTGAGTCTTTATCTTTCTTGATGGCTTGCAGATAGGAACGACCTACCCAACCAATCCAACCGGTGATGTAGAGAAACAGAACGCTAGGAATCAGAAAGTCACCAGCGCGGTCTAGACGACCATCTACGACCAAGTGGGGCAAACCTTCTGGGCCGCAGAGTGCTTGGGAATAACGCTCAAAGCGCTTTTGGCCAGAAGCGGGGTCGCTGGTGGTATTGGCTGCACTAGCTGCCCGTTCTTGGAAAGCGGGGGAGTCTTTGCAAGGTACAAGACCGGCAACGTCAGCAGATGCAGCAGGGGCAAAAGTGAACCAGATACCGATCGCAAAAATCAGAGCTAACAATCGTCGCATGGATTGTTTCCTTTTGTTACAAAACAATAAGTTTTCCGAACAAGAAGTTGAAGTTGTTTGTACAACCAAGCTGGCTAAACTAGAAAGCAGCCAGTCTTGTTAAGAAAGCACATTGATTTTTTAAAGTACCAGTGAATGGCAACAGTTTTAGCAATTGAAACAAGTTGTGACGAAACTGCGGTGGCAATTGTAAAGAACCGTAAAGTTTTGAGTAGCATCATCGCTTCTCAAATACCAGTCCACCGACAGTATGGGGGAGTTGTACCGGAGGTGGCTTCCCGCCAACACGTCGAAACAATCAACCAGGCCATAGCCCAAGCCTTTGAGGAGGCAGGTACGGACTGGGCAGAGATTGAGGGCATCGCGGCCACTTGCGCCCCAGGTTTGGTGGGAGCTTTGCTAGTAGGCTTAAGCGCGGCAAAAACTCTGGCTATACTTCAGAATAAGCCTTTTGTGGGCGTTCATCATCTGGAAGGACATATTTACGCTTCTTACCTCAGCGCCCCCGATCTACAGCCTCCCTTTTTGTGTCTGCTGGTGTCTGGCGGTCACACGAGCTTGATTTATGTCAAAGATTGCGGTATATACGAAAAACTGGGAGAAACTCGCGATGATGCGGCGGGTGAAGCGTTCGATAAAGTGGCGCGGTTGTTGCAGTTGGGTTATCCTGGTGGCCCAGCAATTGATAAACTGGCGCGAGAAGGCAATCCCAATGCCTTTCCCCTCCCAGAAGGTAAAGTTTCGCTTCCTAGTGGCGGTTATCATCCTTACGATTCCAGTTTTAGTGGTTTAAAAACTGCTGTGCTGCGATTGGTACAAAAACTGGAACAGGAAGGCGTACAGCCGTTACCGGTGAATGATATTGCCGCTAGCTTCCAGGATACTGTAGCTCGATCGCTGACTCGACGTGCGATCGCCTGTGCCCTCGATCGCAACATCAACACGATTGCAGTAGGCGGCGGCGTCGCCGCTAACAGCGGATTGCGGAAACACTTGCAAGCAGCCGCAGAAACTCACAACTTGCGGGTCATCTTCCCCAGTCTTAAATTTTGCACTGATAACGCGGCGATGATTGGCTGCGCGGCGGCGGAACACCTCGATCGGGGTCATACCTCGGCTTTAACGCTGGGAGTGCGATCGCGGCTTGCTATTACCGATGTAATGCAGCTTTATTGAGAAACTGAGGAAAGTCAAAAGTCAAAAAGAAGAAGGAGCGGGGGTGCAGGGGAGCGGGGGTGCAGGGGTTAGGGGTGCAGGGGTGCAGGGGTGCAGGGGTGCGGAAAAATTAATATTTTCCCGTTTTCCTTTCACCTTTTCCCGTTTTACTCTTCCCCTTCCCTCTTCCCTCTGCCCTAGCCCCTAAACCCTACCCCCTGCACCCCTGCACCCCTAACCCCTAAACCCTAACCCCTAACCCCTAACCCCTAACAGGCTATTTTGTTACTAATCTTCAAGATGCGTGACGGTCAAGGATAGTAAAAATTTCTGTGGCGACGGTATCTGGCTGTTCTACCATTGCCAGATGTCCGCAGTTTGGTATTTCGATCGTATTCTCGCCACAGTACTGAAATAAGGCATGAAAGCTAGCCAAATGACGGACATATTTAGGTTCCATCACTGTGTCATTAGCACCGGCAATAAAATAAACCGGCTGTTTCAATTGAGAGACAATTTGTGGTAAGCGATTCACCTCTGCTTCCGTTGTCGAATCCAGCAAAGTCCCCAGTGCTGCTTCTGGGTGAGCCATGACAAAATCGATGAGACGCTGACGGCCCCAAGTACGTGCGATCGGGCGAGCCACGCTATCGCGAGTAAACACCAAATCGATCCAAGGCAGATGACAAAGCAAACGGGGCCGAAATCTAATCAGTTGCTGGCCAACAGAACGAAATCGCTCAAAAGCTTCCTTAAGGTAAATACCGCCACCTGCATTGATACAGATGACTCCGTTGATATAGTCCGGCCACTGTTGGGCTCCACAGAGGGCGATCGTACCGCCCAAAGAATGACCGATCAACCAGGCACTAGAAATATTTAATTTTTGCAGCAAAATGCCCAGATCGCGAGCGTAGACATCTGGGGTGTAGAGAGAAGTTGTCGAGTCTGAATTCGATTTTCCTAGATTTCCTCTACCGTTTGACTTTGGCTTGCTGCTGATTTGGGAATAGCCAAAGCCGCGTAAGTCATAAGATAAGCACTGATAAGTCGGTGCCAACCGCTCAATTAGAGGTTGCCAGTAGCGGCGGCTTAAGAGCCAACCGTGAATGAAGACTAAAACCGGTTCCGAGGTAGTAGGAGCAGTTAACTCGTAGGCGTGGGGCACACCCAGGATATCTATGCTTGGCATATTTCGATCCTATCCCGAAGTTTTGCCAAAAGCGATCGCCAGAAAAGTCAAAAGGCAAAAGTCAAAAGGGAGAGGGAGCGGGAAAAGGGAAAATATTAATTCTTCCGCTCCCCCGCTCCCCTGCGACCCTGCGACCCTGCTCCCCCACTCCCCCACTCCCTAGCCCCGGCCCATCAACCTGTAGCGTACACTTTCCGCTATTTTTTGGCCGAGATATTCTGGAATGATGTTTTCATTCGGGCCAAGCAGGTATAAAATCAGACGGGTTCGCCCGCGCCATACGAGTAAATTAGCGCTGATTACCAACAGATCTTCTTGCCAGATGGCATACATTACTTTATAGAACAAACCGGGCTGGTTATCTGCCTCAATCAATAGAGCGGGCAAATGGAAAACCTGATCGATGTGGAAGTCAGTTTCTACCTGCTCTAAGCCTGCATCGAGATTGAATTCCACAGCTAACATTTCTTCCACCTCAAACCGCCCTGCCAGCGCCTCTCTAATGGCGCGGCAGACATTTTCCGCAGTTTTCTCAGTCAAAGCTTTACTGCCACGGGATACTACCAGCTTAATAAACACCAACATCGGTGGGCGAATCTGACCGTATAGGCTAAGACTGTGGATAGTCAGCCCGTAGGCAGCCAGCACACCAAAAATGTCGCTGAGCAGGAAAGACTGATTGCGGTACGCGAAATAGAGAGCAGTTTTGTTGCCCTCCGGTTTCATTTCAATCACAGCTCGCCTACTTTTGTAGAGCCGATAGGCTAGCCTTAAGTTTTGCAGTTGGCTCTCACTGCTGACAAATTGCTCATAAAACTGAGGAAACGACCGATTAAAGCGTTTCAGCAGTTCGAGGGTAGATGATTTTAAGCCCTGGGCCATCATTTGGGGTCAAACTCGCCTGCCAGGTCAAAGGCCAGCAAAAAGGTACATTTCAACATTTGATCGATTCGATCGACTAATTTCCTACAGATGGCTGCACAGTAACAGCCGTCTGCCGATCGACCAATTTGGTAAAATCAGTCGATCGCTGAGGGGAAGACGAGAGATATACTAGCTAGTACGGCCATCCAACTTCCTTACTACTACTACAATAATCACGCCTGCATGGGTTTTTGGAAAAGCTGGTTTAGCGACTCTGATGCTGCCTCGACAACTGGGGCCATCCAAATGGAAGAAGATGTGGTTCCAGTCAATGGCGATCGAGCCAACCGGAACGGTCGTATCTTTTTCAGTACCGATCGGGATATAGACCTCTACGAACTAGAAGAACTCTGCGATGCGGTGGGTTGGTCGCGCCGTCCGCTGCGTAAGGTCAAAAAAGCCATTCAGCATAGTTTCCTCGTTACTTCCATGTGGGAAGTGCGAGGCAACCGCCGCCGTTTGATTGGCTTTGCCCGCGCCACCTCCGACCATGCCTTTAATGCCACAATCTGGGATGTGGTCGTTCACCCAGAGTTCCAAGGGAAAGGGCTGGGAAAGGCGTTGATGAAGTTTACGATCAAAAAACTTCGCAGTGAGGACATTAGCAACATTACCTTATTTGCCGATCCTCATGTCCTAGATTTCTATCGCGGTCTGGGATTTATTTCTGACCCGGAAGGTATCAAGGGAATGTTTTGGTATCCCAACTGAGTTAAACGCTAAGCATAGCAACCGATGAGGCATCGGTTAGGACGTTCTGAGTTCTGGAAACCCTTGATTTCAAGCGCTTATTGCCCGACGCCCCAGCCCCTAATCCCGACGCCCTAGCGATAAGTTTCGATCGTTTGCCCCCAATTGCCAAAAAGTCGGTTATAATAGAATCTGCGCGTCGGGATGTAGCGCAGCTTGGTAGCGCGCCTGCTTTGGGAGCAGGATGCCGGAGGTTCAAATCCTCTCATCCCGATTTACGAGTAATCTTGGCAATCACCGCCCTAGAAGTGCGGTGAGGATGTCAAGACCCACTCACAGCGATCGTATTCAGTACCTTGATACTACCGGTACTGTCAATAGTCCAGACATCGTAACTGCCCGTCACATCTCCTTGGGCGTTGATGTCCGCATTGCTGCTAGCTCCCTGATAATCGATTTCTTTGCCCTCGCGAATTAGGGATAGCGCTTGACAAACATCAGTGACTTGTTGTCCTGGTGGGTTGGCAACTTCTCGGATTTTGTCTTTGATGGCAGAACCGCTGGGAGATTTGGCAGCTTCAGCAGCCAGAAGCAGAAGAGCAGTAGCATCCCAGGTGTTGGCGTCAAAAACTCCCGGTTCCCGATTGAAAGCGCTTTTGTAGCGATCGAGAAACGCTGCCAAAGCTGGCCCTCGCGTATTGGGAGCTGTGCCGATAACGCCAGCTGCGATATATTGACCGGCTGTATTTTTCCCGATCAGCTGAGGTACTTTGGCATCTTTCATACCCTCAGTTAAGATAACTTGCGTTTTCTTTCCCAGCAATCCCTGTTGGTAAGCAGCTTTGAGGATTAAACTACCAGTTTCTGGATATCCAACTAGCAATACAGCATCCGGACTACCCCCAAAAGCCGCCCCTACTTCTGACTCGAAAGTGGAAGCGGTGGGAGGATATAGAACGGGTTTATCTCGATTGACCACTTTGCCACCCAAAGCTTCAAACGCTGTTATAAAAGATTGCGCCAAGCCCTTACCATAATCGTTATTGATAGCCATAACTGCCACAGACTGGAAATTTCTTGCTTTGGCCAATTTTGCCAGCGCTTCACCTTGAAACGTGTCCGGCGGTGCAGTGCGGAACCAAAATCCTTTAAAATCGCCTTTTTTCGCTCTTTCGCTAAAAATCGGACTGGTACTGGAAGGAGAAATTTGCACGACTTGATTGCGAACGGCAATATCAATAGCGGCGCTGGAAACGGCGCTGCCAGCAGCACCCACCACACCGGCAACGCGATTCACTTCTGCTAGTTTAGTCATTGCCGCAGCACCGGCGGCGGGTTGAGTTTGATCGTCTTCCGAGATTAGTTGTACGGGTTTACCTAAAACACCGTTACAGCTGTTAACGGTTTTAACCAAAAGGCTGGCGCTATCCTGCATGGCAGAACCAAACTGAGATAAGTCCCCGGTGATGGGTAAGAGGGTGCCAATCTTAACTCCACCGCTGCTATTTTGAGTCTGACAGGCAGAGGGAAGCAGTACCAGGGCAATGCCTACGGTAAGTTTTGCTAATGTCCGTTTTACGGACAACCGACTCGCCTTTGCGATGATAGATTGTTTGTATTTCTGCATAACGTCAAAGAGGGAAAAATAGGGATTTACAGTCATTTTGCATTTTGGAACTCTTGGTGCGATCGCAGAGTCAAAAGGACAGACATCCCACAATATGCGATTAGCGGTGGGAGTATGTCAAATCAGCCAAAATTATAAATGCTACCAAAAAAATCTCACAGCGAAAATTTTTACAGCAAAATTTATCGAAAATCGGCATCTGTTACACTATTAACCGCGCTAGGATAAAGCAGACCGGGAGCTATGTTAAATAAAGCAATATCCCCGCCACAGCTTAGCTTAGCTGAGGAGTGTCAATACTAAACACTAAACAGCCACCACATTCCAATTAAAAATGATTGCGATAGGATACCTAGTTAAGTGCTGTGCAATTTTTTCTAATATGGCATTACTTCAGGAGAGTTTATGAAATCAATTGTTCGCTGGGGTGCAACCCTGGGTTTGATTGGCAGTACCCTATTAAGCACTTTGTTTGTCGGGAATCTGAGGGCGCTTGCTTTAACGCAAGAGGAAATTGTCCAAAAGCTCAGACCGATACCAGTATTTATTGTTGCCAATCCACAATCTGGCGAACTGCTGGTCGGTCGCGTCAACAATCAACAAGGGGGGAATGCTGCCAACGCGCAGAACAATGTTTCTGTAGCTCGCATTTTTGTGAGCCAGCAGGACGCTGAGGCTTTTTTGAACAAGCTGAGAACTGAAAGACCGGAACTGGGAAGAAATATGCAGGTAATACCCAGGTCACTAGGAGAATTGTACCAGCGGGCGCAAGAAAATAAAAACCAATCAGAACGTTTGGTGTTTGATGTGGTGCCGGTGCAGCAGCAGGTAGATTCAGCATTGGCGCTGTTGCGGCAGAGCGGTCAGCAAGATAAAAACTTTGAAGGGGTGCCTTTGTTTATTGCCAGAGGTGGGCCAGACAAAGGATACATCACTATGCAGGTTCCGGAAATGGGCGAGCAGCAGATAATACCGGTATTTTTCAGTAAGGAAGATGCCCAGAATATGCTGAATCAGTTTAAGCAACAAAATCCCCAACAAGCTTCTAATGCCGATATTCAGGTGGTGAATCTGGAAGGGGTGATTCAAACTTTGTTGAGCAAAAACGACCCTTGGCTAAACCAATTAATGTTGGTTCCTCCTCCGGAGGCTAGGCAATTTTTGCGATCGCTCCAACAATCTTCCCCCCAAAATCAAAATCGTCCCGCTAATAGGGGAAATAATGCGCCTGCTCGCAATAATAATCAATCAGCACCTGCAAATAGACAGCAAAATCGCTAATTTGTCAAGAGTTATTTGTGAAATGCGAGTTGTCATTTAGCGATGGCGGACGATCGAAGTGTTTCCGGTTTAGAACTGTGGCGGTGGCGTCAGAATGCGTTGGCTGCGGCTAAAGCAGCTGATGTCCCGCTGACAGAGGTGGATTGGCTGTTGCAGGAAGTAGCTGGGCTCGATCGCTTGACGCTGCGTTTAGAATTGTATAAGGATTGGCCGGAAATTAAGTTAAAGTTGCGACTACCGGAGTTAAACCAGCTGTGGCAACGGCGTCTGCAAGAGCGCTTGCCAGTGCAATATGTTACTGGTATCGCTCCTTGGCGACATTTTAAACTGAAGGTTTCACCAGCAGTCCTGATTCCCCGTCCGGAGACAGAGTGCGCGATCGATTTGGCGATCGCATCTTCCCAAAGACTGAAAACTTTAGGTAATGGCAATTCTCCCTCTGTCCTCCACTGGGCAGATTTGGGAACTGGAAGTGGCGCGATCGCGATCGGTTTGGCAGAAGCGTTTCCGGATGCTACGATTCATGCTGTAGATAAAAGCCCAGCCGCTCTGGATATGGCGCGGGAAAATGCCCAAACTTTGGGATTTGCTAATAGAATTAATTTTTATCGAGGTTCCTGGTTTGCGCCTTTGGAACATCTCAAAGGCAAGCTGAGTGGTATGATATCTAATCCACCTTATATTCCCAGCGAGATGGTGCCAAGTCTGCAACCGGAAGTGACCAAACACGAACCGCACCTTGCCCTAGATGGTGGAACTGATGGTTTGGATTGCATTCGTCACCTGGTAGAAAAAGCGCCGGAATATTTGCGTCCTGGTGGTGTATGGTTAATTGAAATGATGGCAGGACAGGCCGATGCTGTCGCCGATTTGCTGCAACATCAGGGAAATTATGATGAAATTCAGATATTTTCAGATTTAGAAGGAGTTGATCGATTTGCTTTGGCTTATCGCTGTTAATAGTCTACGCCTTTGATGGGTCAATTCGCTGTTAGAAGAGTCATATCTTGTCCGGTTGCATTGGTAGTGTAAGCAGGTCAATCGCATCTAATTTTGGGTTGACAAAACGCTGAAAATATGTAGATGAGGGCCATCGCCGCACCGTATGCTCGCGGTACACTCGTTGCGATCGATAAATTAAACTGCAAAACTGTTGCCTCTTTCGTCACTAATTCTTCCTTTGAACTATAATTTTTTTTAATGAAACAGCCCTGCCCCAAATGGGAACTCTACTTTGAGCAACGACGCTTTCGTAGAGTGGCGGATGCGTTACCTCGTCGTCCAAAGTTACTGACCTTATCATTAATTCATTTAACTCGACAAGGAGAATATCAATACATGAACATTTCACCATTTCTCAATAAAAAGCTCGCTCGACGTTTTAAAGGATATGACTTTGATGGCAATGGCTACGTCGAGAAAACAGATTTCGAGCAGGCTGTTGCCAGGATGTGCGAGGCATTTGGTCATGGACCTGATTCCGCAGCGCGACAGCGGTTATATGACCTCACCATGCAACTTTGGCAGCGTCTTGTCACCACTGCCGATGCCAATGCAGATGGTCGTATCAGCGAAGCCGAATACAAGAATGCATTTGCCAACAGTATGCTTGTAACCCCTGAAAACTTTGAGCAAGGCTATCGTCCGTTTTGCGAGGCGGTCATGGACATCGTCGATGTCGATGGCGATGGTCGTCAAAGTTTAGAGGAATATGAACTTTGGATGCATACGTTGATCAACGTGCCAAAGGCCGATACATATGTGGCTTTCCGCCTGATCGATTCTGATGGCAGCGGCTATATCACCACCGATGAAATGGTGGAGGCTATCCGCGAATACTACTTCAACGAAGACCCGCAATCGATTGGAAGCTTGTTGTTAGGTCCGCTTGATTCCTAACCGGCACAAGATGGACTGGTACACAGCGGCAGAAGTAACGCCAAAACCGTTTGTTCATTCTTTTCCTTTCCTGTTACTTTTTCAGCAAGCCCTAAGTAGGTCTACTTGACAATAGCAGACCTCTTTTTTTTTGACAAAAAGCTGTAAAACCAGCACGAAGTAATGGTTTTACAGCTTTTTGTCGCCCCGCCAGGGCGGATGCAGAAAGATTATCTGTGGAGATCGGGGGTTAAGTTTTTACCGCAGATAAACGCAGATAAGAACTCCGCTCGGAACGTATTTTTTTATGCCAGTGATGCTCGCGGATATGATATGATTTGGTTGTTTTGAGAAAGTTGCCACATGACGCGATCGCTACTGTAGGTTTGCAAGTCAATTTCTGCAAAAGTTACACAGAATTAAGATCGAGAGCGGGGAAATTCTCTTGTTTTGCAACGGAAAGATAGAGCATAACTAATGAGTAAAAACCAATGACTGAGACCGATGACCCAAGTTTCTCTCGATATCCTCATAGATAAAGCGCGTTCTGGCTTTCTGGTAAGCTTTCCTACAGACACGGTACCAGCACTGGCGGTGCGTCCTGATAGGTCGGATTTAATTTTTGAGGCGAAGCGACGGGGGCAAGATAAACCGCTGATTTTGATGGGGGCGTCGTCCGATGACCTGTGGCCTTTTTGTCGCGGAACTGCCGAAGAATTGCCACTTTGGGAGAAAGTAGCCGATCGCTACTGGCCAGGTGCGTTAACTTTAGTATTACCGGCATCGGCAAAAGTGCCGCCAGCAGTTAATCCGGCTGACCCCTCCACAATCGGGTTAAGAGTGCCTAACAGTGCGATCGCTCGGCAGATTCTGGCCCAGACTGGCCCACTGGCCACTACTAGCGCCAATTTATCCGGTCAGCCAGCTTTGCAAACAATGTCAGAAATAGAGGCCCAGTTTCCGGAAGTATTGACTCTTGCTGCGATTGAATTGGAATTGACAAATGCAGGCGAGGGTATTCCTTCTAGTGTTGCCAAATGGACTGGCAATAGTTGGGAAATATTACGACAGGGAGCGGTAAAGTTGGAAGTTTGATAGGCTGAATTGTTGATATTCTCCTGTCAAGCTGACGAACAAAGTTTTGATTGTTGCGGTGTCCGAGATTAATTCTTGTTTAATCCGCAGATTGTAACCCACAACAACTTTGTTAATTCCTTGCTCAATACAGTGATTGATAAGTAGGGCTTGCCGTTTTGTTGAGGTAATATCTAACTTTCTGGTTGCGCCTATCAGTCAATCTAGCTTGTTGATGCGTAATCCCTTTAATCCCTTGCAAGTCTTTCATAGATTGCCATTCGTAATTACGTTTGTTATACCACTGATTGAAAGATTTCAATTTTTTCCCATCAATGATAAAAGATTAATTTTTTGTGGTAACACAACTAGCCGACACGAATCGGAATAATAAGAGCGAAATATCCTTCTTTATCCAAGTAGCGAGGGAGGCTTATTTTTGCATCAAACCTACCTTTTTGCTTGGCTTGAATGAGTTCGTAAAAAGATTGAAAACCTCGGTCTACTACTTTAAGTGTTTGTTGTCCGACATCTGTTGCCAACAATTTATAGTTTTCGTTGGTTTTACAGATGTGATAAGCCCCTTCATAAGGCAAGTGCTTACGCTCAGTAAAGAAGTATTGCCGCACTGCATAAAGCCCGACATTGTAAAGGTTTTTAGACAACCGACACAACTGTCTCAAAACGTTTTGCTCGCTTCTATTCAGTTTAAGTCTGTTGGTTTGAGTTAACAATATAAACATATTCCACTATATACTTGTAACTATAGCGGAAGTGATATTAGTTAGCAACAAGTAGGGCATCGAACCCTACTTGTTGCCCCAAATTCCTCTCCTGTTAGAGCGATAGCTTAACGGGAGTCCCCTTTAGAGGTTTTGATGGACTCTGACTCGGAAGTATTTGCCCTCAAACAACAATTGCAGAAAACTGAGCTAGCCTACCATATGGCAGCCCAGATGAGCCAGTTTAAAGCTGGGTTTTTGGCTCGGATTTCTCACGAATTGCGATCGCCGCTCAATAGCCTGATCGGTCTGCATCAGATCATTTTGTCCGATTTGTGCGAAGATGAAGCCGAAGAGCGCGAATTTGTAGCGCAAGCTCACGTCTCTGCCCTGAAGATGGTAACGCTTCTCGATGAAATTCTTAACGTTGCCAGAACAGAGTACGGCACAAATAAGCTGGAGATACAACCTTTGCAGTTAGCTCAGGTTTTAGCGCAAGTTTATGATTTGACCCATCTCCTGGCGGCAAATCGCAATATTCGTCTTCAGGTAACACCTGCTGACTCAGAAATTTACGTTTTGGCAGACCCTCGCTGGTTGCGCCAGGTGCTGCTCAATCTGGTAGACACGCCGCTGAAATTAATGCAGGAAGGTAGTGTGGCGGTTTCCGCCGATCCCGATTTGGCGTCCGGGTATGTTCGCATTGTGATTGAAGATGAGCGTCCGGCGAGTGCTTGGAGCGAGCCGATCGACTTGTTCGAGTCTCCTCCCCAAACCGATAAGTCAACCGATAAGTCAACCGATAAGTCAGATGATGAAAATTTTACGCTTTCACCCGGACTTTCTCTACTGATTAGCCAAACTCTTTTGGATTTAATGAAGGGACGCTTGGAAGTTTTGGCAGTCCCTTCACCAAGCGAGCAGTCTCATCTGACTCGCTTGCAATGTTCTATCCCCTTGGTGACTCCCCAGACACCATAGCTGGCGTGGCAAGGGAACTGGTAGCTTGAGGTTTGTTGTATAGCAGCATTGTGGTACTGGGGTTGGGAAACTGAAAGCCCAGCCGCAAGTAAAAGCCTTGTTGATACGTAGTCATCAGATATACCCGTTCTACCCGCACAATCCGGGGGTGATTGAGAAGGGTTTCGATCATTTTACGTCCCAAACCTAGACCCCGGTAGTCTGGGTGAACTACCACATCCCAAATTGTGGCTCGGTAAACGCAATCTGAATTAGCCCTGCAAAACCCGATTAAGCGATTTTCATCCCAAACGCTGATGACGGGATCGCTGTTGGCGATCGCAACTGCTAAATCTTCTATTTTCCGGTTTTGCGCCCAAAAAGCTGCTAATTTAAACAACTCCTGGAGTTGGTTGAGGTCTACCTGCGATTGCAAATCGCAGAACCGAATCTCACTAGAATTCATCTTTGTCGATAACCTAGAGTCTCTTACCGGGTCATTTTACTAATCAGTTTGGCGTCGATTGGTGTTCGATCGCACTGAAATTTTGCCATTACGGGCTTTTCGGACAAAACTTAACGGCAATACTATTGGGGCTCTCTTTCGTTGTAACAGTATCTATAGGTGGAATTTCAGATTGCAAATTTTAGATTGCAGATTTAAAGAGCTTATTTGCAATCTGAAATCCTCAATTTTTTATGAGACCTCTCCAAAAAGTCTTGTAGGGTAGGCATCCTGCCTGCCGAGATTCTTGTGGAGGAGATGTCTGCTGACTACAACCAACGGGCGGCGTCTTTGGCGTGGTAGGTCAAAATCAAGTCAGCACCCGATCGCTTGAAGCCGGTCAATGTTTCCATGACTACCCGTTCTTCATCGATCCAGCCGTTGAGAGCAGCTGCCTTAATCATGGAGTACTCGCCAGATACGTTATACGCAGCTACAGGTAAGTTGGTAGCTTCTTTGACACGCCAGATGATATCCATGTAGGCAAGCGCCGGTTTTACCATCAGCATATCGGCTCCTTCGGCGATGTCGAGTGCGATTTCTTTGAGGGCTTCGCGAGAATTGCCTGGGTCCATTTGGTAGGTTCTGCGATCGCCAAACTGCGGTGTTGACTCGGCGGCATCCCGGAACGGCCCGTAGTAAGCCGAAGCATACTTAGCTGCGTAGGAAAGTATCGGTGTATCTTCATACCCAGCTTCATCCAGAGCAGTCCGAATTGCTTGCACGAAACCGTCCATCATTCCCGAAGGCGCGATAATATCCGCACCGGCTTTAGCTTGGGAAACTGCTGTTTTTTTCAGCAATTCCAGCGTTGGATCGTTCAACACCCGGCCCATCAAGTCACCTGTTTGCAGATAGCCGCAGTGACCGTGACTGGTGTACTCGCACAGACAGGTATCAGCTATCACAACTAAATCCGGTACGGCTGCTTTGACAGCAGACGCTGCTTTTTGTACAATTCCGCAATCGTGCCAAGCCCCAGTCGCATCTGCATCCTTATCTTCAGGAATGCCAAACAGAATGATGGCAGGGATTCCCAGGTCGTAGACTTCTTTTGCTTCTTCGACAATTTTGTCTACCGAAAGTTGGTAGACTCCCGGCATGGATTTCACTTCTTTAGCAATTGCTTGACCGGGTACGGCAAATAGGGGGTATATTAAATCACTTTTGGTAAGTGTAGTTTCCCGCACCATGCGACGAAGCTGAGGAGAGGTGCGAAGGCGGCGAGGGCGATTAATGGGGAACATGGTATTTGATAAAGCTCGGTTGCAGAATAAATTTAGGGGCAATTTGCAAATTGCCCCTAAGCAGGAATTTTATCGAAATTGTGGATCGTGCCGACTGAAAATATTGCGAACTTGTATGAAGTCAGCAGTCTAATACGGCTCGGATAAGCATGAAATTCGGGTTTTCGTGGGTTGGGTTTCCTGGCGTCAACCGAACCTACAATTCCTTAACTTATAGCTCCCCGAACCCCTCGTTAGTTAAACTGCGGCTGCTACAGGTTCGGAAGCGGTAGCTTCAGATGCTGCGGCTGGATAAACGCTGACTTTCTTGCGAGTTTTACCTTTTCTCTCAAAGGTGACGATGCCATCGATGAGGGCAAACAGGGTATCGTCGTTGCCGCGTCCGACGTTATTGCCGGGGTGAAATTTGGTGCCGCGCTGACGGACTAGAATATTACCCGCTCTGACAACTTGACCGCCAAAGCGTTTGACGCCGAGACGCTGGGCATTTGAGTCGCGCCCGTTGCGCGTACTGCCTGTTCCTTTCTTATGAGCCATGATTTCCTTTGTTTGTTTCTACTACTATCTATTCTGCTGCGTTCTCAGTTGTTTCTTCTGGAGCAGGGGTTTCTGGTGCGGCGGTTGCAGTAGCTGGTGCGGCTTCGGCGGATGCGATCGCACTACCGTTCAAGTTGATCGAGTCTATCATCAGGCGAGTAATTTCCTGGCGATGTCCCCGTTTTTTACGGGTTTTCTTTTTGGGCTTCATCTTATAGACAAGTACTTTGCGCCCGCGAAAATGCCGCATCACCGTGCCTTCTACGGTAGCACCTTCAACTAGGGGCTGACCGATGGTTACTTCACCGTTGTTGTGAACCAAAAAAACTTTGTTGATGCTGACTTTTGAGTCCGGTTCGACGTGCAGCAGTTCGATATCGTAGAAGCGACCCGGTTCTACCCGCAGTTGTTTGCCGCCAGTTTCAATAATTGCGTAAGCCATGAGATTGTTTGATAAGGTTGCCGTACAGGTAGCTACTCGGTCATCGATCGTCGGTCATCGGTAAAGGATAAATGACTGATGAATAATGACAATCCATTAGCTTTTGGAATGTGTTGACCCGATCCGAGCAGGATTATACACACAATCTACTATTATCCTTTATTAAATAGAGTAATGTCAAGCAATTAAAAGTCAAAAGTCAAAAGTCAAAAGTCAAAAGTCAAAATTAAGAATTTCTTCCCGCTCCCCCGCTCCCCCACTCCCCTGCTCCCCCGCTCCCCCACTCCCCCTAACCCCTAACCCCTAACTCCGCGATCGCCTGCACCAATTCCTCCGGTTCCACGGGTTTGGAGATGTGTCGCCCAAAACCAGCTTCTAGAGCTTGTTGCCGATTCAATTCGCCCGCATAGGCAGTCAGGGCGATCGCCGGAATTTCACCTCCCTTATCTGGCGGTAGAGCTCTGACTTGACGCATGAGCATATAGCCATCGGTTTCCGGCATACCGATGTCGCTAATCAGAACATCCGGATTGTACTGGAGCAGGATAGCCAAAGCCTCAACTGCGGATGCAGCCAATCTTACCTCTGCGCCAGATTGTTCCAGAATTACTCGTACCAATTCCCGCATATCAGCTTCATCGTCTACGACGAGAATTCGCAGTTTGGCGAGGGGAGAGGGATCGAGAGGGAGGGATGAGGAATAGCCTTGTTTATCGTCGATCGTGCTGTCGAGCTGCTTGTACAAGGGCAGCCTGACGGTAAACGTCGCGCCCAGCCCTTCTCCTGGACTTTCTACAGACACAGTACCGCCGTGCAACTCGGTGATATGACGCACGATCGCCAATCCGAGTCCCAGCCCGCCAAATTTGCGAGTTATTTTACCATCTTCCTGACGAAAATACTCAAATACATACGGTAGAAACTCGCGACCGATCCCTTTACCGGTATCGCTGACAGTAATTTCAGCGTAGTTTCCATCTAGCTGGAAACGAACTTCAATTCTTCCACCTGCTGGGGTGAACTTAACGGCATTGGAGAGTAAATTCCAAACAACTTGTTGAAGGCGCGTAGCATCGCCGGACACTTGTCCTACGTTTGCAGAAAGGAAAGTTTGAATCTGAATGCCTTTTGCTTCTGCTGCTAGTTGAACTGTTTCTACGGCAGCTGCGATCGTGCTGACCAAATTCAACGCAGCGACATTCAAAACCAACTTCCCGCGCAAAATCCGGGAGACATCCAACAAATCCTCAATCAGTTGGGTTTGCAATTTGGCATTGCGTTCGATCGTCTCCAAACCACGAGCGGTTGTCTCCTCGTCAAACTTGCGTTTTTGCAACAACGTTGCCCAACCTAAAATTGGGTTAAGGGGCGATCGCAATTCGTGCGATAATACTGCTAAAAATTCATCCTTAATGCGGTTAGCTGCTTCGGCTTCTTCCCGCGCTGTTCTTTCCCGCGCTAACAGTCGATCTCGTTCATTTTCTGCTTGTTTGCGTTTGCTGATATTGCGACAAATAGCTTGTACGGTGGGCAAATTGTTTAATGTAAATAAGGTGGCGCTGACTTCTACAGGAATGACTTGACCGTCTTTCGTGATGTGTAGAGATTCGACAACTATATGTTTTTGGTGCAACAAGTTTTGAACGCTTAGCTTGGGATCGATCGCGTCTGAACTGATGATATCGGCAACTGACATTGCTAGCAGTTCTTCTCGGCTATACCCTAATTTCTGACAAGCTTGCTCGTTCACTTCGATTAATTGTCCGGGGCGATCGTCCGCAGTCAGGTGATAAACTAGCACCCAATCTTCCATACCGTTGAATAGGGTAGTGAAGCGTTGTTCCCTTTCTCTGAGGGCTTGTTCGACTTGGATGCGATCGGTAATATCGTTTACCAATGCTACGAATCCGTCTACGTTTCCGTGGCGATCGAATTGAGGAATGTAGCTGACACTAACAGAACGCATTCCTACATTTTTGTAAATAATTTGGTTTTCAAAGCTAACAGATTGACCGGATAAGACTTGCTCTACGTAAGGGCGAATTTGCTCGTAAGCAGATTCGCCCATTATTTCCCACAGGTACTTACCATAAATCTCAGATGGAGGAATTGCAAACCATTGTTCGTAACTGCGATTATTGAAACGGTAGCGTTTTTCAGTATCGACATAAGCAATCAAGGCGGGTACTGCGTCGGCGATGGAACGTAATTCTTGTTCTCGCCGACGCAATGCTTCTTCAGCGCGGATGCGATCGGTCACATCAATTGCCACTCCCGCTAGCAATTGTCGTCCTGAAGTATTGCTGACGGGGAATTTGAAGGACATATAATAATTTTCCCCATCCTCGTGTGCAATTTTTTCTAGAATCTGGAGCGGCTGAGCGCTGGTTAAAACATTCACATCATTGGTGCGAAACTGCTGGGCTATTTCAACGGGAAGCAACTCAAAATCTGTTTTGCCGATCAACTCGCTTGACTGGCGCTGATACACGCGCTGCACCCACGAATTTGCATAAATGTATCGCCCTGTTTCATCTTTAATGAAGGCAGCGATCGGGCTGTGGTTCATGAAACTTTGGAATAATTCTTGGCTCTCTCGCAATGCAGCTTCGGTTCGTTTGCGACAAGTGATATTTTCAACCATTGCAAAACCATAAAGAAGCTCTCCTTGCAAGTTAAAAACAGCCGTAGCTGTCAGATTTACCCACACTATCTGACCGTTTTTATTAAAATAACGTTTTTCTATTTTGTAGCTGGATATTTCCCGATTGAATAATTGCCGAATATAGCCCGATTCGGCTTCCATATCTTCTGGGTGAGTTATGTCTGCAAATGTTAATTCTCTCAGTTCTTGTTCGCTATATTCCAAAATTTCGCAATAGGTTTTATTGGCTTGAATCAACCTACCATTAATGTCAATTATAGAAACTCCTATGGGAGAATTTTCAAAAATTCTCCGGAAGCGTTCTTCGCTTTCTTTCAGTGCGGCTTCTGTTCGCCTGCGCTCTGTAATGTCAACAGCTACTCCAGCAAGAAGTGTTTCTCCATTGCTGCCGATAATCGGGAATTTATACACGAGAAATTCCCCTATGCTGCCGTCTGGTCGGGGTGCTGGTTCAATTGTTTCAAAGACTTGCTTAGTTTGAAAAACTTGGTGATTGTTCTCTATAAATTTTTTGGCAAACTCTGCCGGATAAATATCGATGATGTTTTTTCCCACGGCATCTTGTTGGGGAAATTGGAACATCCGAAAGTAAGTGGGGCTGAGGTAAAGAAGACGACCATCTTTATCTGCTATCCACGCAGAAGCAGGACTGTAATTCATGAATGCTTGGAAGCGCTGTTCGCTTTCCCGCAATGCTTCTTCTGCTTGTTTGCGATCGGTGATATCTTGAGCCGTACCTAAAATTTGACGAACTTGTCCTTGGGGTGTGCGATTAAATACTGTATCGCAGCTGCTAAACCAGCGCCATGAGCCATCTTGGTGCTGCATCCGGTATTCAATTTCCAGGAAAGTGCCGTCAGTAGAGGCACTCAGCCGTTCAAGATGAGCTGCGATTTTGGTACGATCGTCTGGCTGGATCGCTTGAGTGATGAAGTCCGATCGCATTGCCAGCGCAGTCTCTGGTGGATATCCTAGCAGTTCGAGCGATCGCCTGTTGATATAAACATTGCGTTGTTCAACTACGTCAAAGAGGTACAATAATGCGGGACTCATGTCGGCAAGCTGCTGTACAAAACGTTGTTTTTCTTGGAGTTCCTCTTCAGCTTGCTTGCGATCGGTTATGTCTATACAAAAGATGGCTATTCCGTTTTCTAAAGGATCGACTCGGTTCTCAAACCAACGATTGCAAGCGGCATAAAAATACTCGAATCGTACAGAGGTTCGTTCTGCTTGAGCTTGATGTAATTGAATGTAGAGTTCGGTGTCGATGGTGTCTGGAAACAAGTCCCAGATATTTTTGCCCAGTACGTCTTTTCGTCGCATTCCCATAATTTCGGTTTGGCGATTGTTAATGTATGTGTATCGCCATTGCCGATCCAATACAAAAAATCCATCATTGATACTGGATAAGATGGTTTCGAGATTTTCTCTGACTGTCTCATCTGGGGTTATGTTTGCTTCCTCAGCCATCGTCCCGGCTCCTGTTGTAAAAAATATTTCCATGCTTTCGCTACTGCTCCCATTTTCAGGTGTCTCTGAGGAAGAGCGACCCAGTTCGTTGAGGCTTTCGCATCTACCGATAGCACTGCATCTGATGAGATTGAGCCGATCTGTGCGATCGCAATTAGCATAGCTATTAAAAGCTTATGCTGTCTAGCTTTCAGTCAAATTTACCGAGAAAACTGGAGTTAGAGCCTCGCATATAAGAGAGCGACTTTATTCTACAAAGCGTTGCATCGATTAGTAGATATGTTAATATAAATTAGGAAAATCGCCCTTGTGTTTAACCTAACTTACGAGTTTAAATTAAAGCCAACAAAGTCCCAAGTTGCGATATTTGAGCAATGGTTAGAAGGATAAAAGTTTGGAAATTACTTGACTTGGAATTTTGATCGTCGGCAGTGGCAATACCAGAAGTCAGAAAAAAAGTGAGACTCAACAAATCTATCAAGAATGTTGAGTCTCACCTCTCAAAAATTGGCGATCTCGTTATGGCTAAAATAGCCCTAGCTGATTACTGCTGTTGTGAGCTAATCCATTCGAGAATTTGATCGACCTTCTGTTGTAAACTGGCAACATCAACAATGACCTTACCAATCCCCACATTTTCATCCCGAACTTTAAACTGACGCACATCACGACCAAAGCCCATCAGTGCTGGACGTTCTACATAAGTGACACGGTGCAACACCCGCCAAGCTTTGTTAGGTTTACCCGCTTGAGCTTGACGCAAAGCCCGTGCTTCCTCGTCATTGCTACGCAGCCATTCCGGGTCAACCACATAGTTGAAAAAGTCTTGGAAGTTTTGGGTACTACCTTCGAGATAGAAACTCATAAACCGATAGCGATCGACTTTTTCTCCAGGCAGAATGGGGTTATCGTTATAATCAGTCACCCCTTTATTTTCCATACCACTCAAGTCGATATTCAACTCAAAACCCCGGCTACGAGCTTCAGTTTTACTCATGGTTTGAGTCAGGTTAACGGTAGCTTGGGCGGTTAGTTCTGCCGCAAAGCCCAACTCGAATTCAAACTCAGTCCCTAACCCAGCAGCCATAGTATAAGAACCACCAATGGTATGTTCGACGGTATTGGCAAAGCTTTGAGCTTCAGTTCGCAGTCCACCGTCAGCATCCCAAACGTAGGTGTTGACAATGTTGCGTTTCCCGGCGCGAATTTGGATATTTTCCATGTTGCGCTGCCAGCCGTCAAAACTTGCCATCGCGTGTACTTGTTTATCCTGGTCGGTAATTTTACTTTGGATTTCCGCCTGTTTAGCCTTGGCAGCAGCACTTGTTTCCTGAGAAGCTGCCGCACTTTGAGCTTGAAATTCTTCAGCCTTTGCCGTTTGTTCCTCCGCAGTCGCGACCGTAGTCGGTTTGTCTTCTTCCCGTTGTACTCCAATAGTGGTAGGTGCATCACCACTATTGATGTTGCGATCTAAAGAGATTTCATCAATCGTCCGCACATTAAAGTTATTGAAGTAAGATTCCCGGCGTTTGTCATCCGCTTCGATTTGACGTTTGAGATTGTAGGCTTCTTGCAAGCGATAGTAACTGGCAGGATAGAGAGAACCATACTGCGATCGCATTTCGGGAACGTGCTTAAAGAAGCGTTGGCTAGTGGCAGAGCTTCCGGTCATACCATCCAAACTGCCATTCATGGTGTAAGCCGGATTCATCAAGAAGGTGATGGTGTTAACATCGGGGGGAATGCCATCTACAGGTAGTGTTTGGTAGCCAACCATTTTCTTACTGCGAGCCAGTCGGGTGACAAACACATCTGCCAAAGCTGAAACCACCAACGCATAGCCGATATTTTTGGGAATAAATCGGTTGCCTAAATGGGGGAATTTGGGATCGTCTTCAAATGTACCGCGCAATTCCAGCTTATCGGTCATACTCAGGGATGAGCTAGAGGTGATACTGCTCTCATTCTGGAATTGGTAGCTGAACTCGAAGTTGCCTTTGAACCCTCTTCTGTCAGAGACTGTTACTGCATATCCGGCACCTATAGTTATTTCGTCTGCTGCACCGTAGAAAATCTCAGCCGCCGCCCCCAAACCACTATCTTGCGATCGCGTCCAATTAAACTCCACATCTTCAGTCATGGTTAATTCCACCGAAGTTGCACCGTTATAATCATCGGCTAAGGTGAGGTTTTCAGTGGGTACAGGGGGAGCTCCTTCGATGTAACCGAGCAAAGTGGGAGCAAATTGGGCATTGCCAATCCATTTGAGTTCCAAGGTTTCCAGGGGTTTGTCAGGGAATAGATTCACACCATTGAGAGTCGGAGAAGCAAACAACCGTCGCATCATCGCCGTTCTTTGCCCCGTCGTCTGGTCTATGGTAATCGTGCTATATTCTGCACTCACTACAGAAGAGCCAATGCTTAACCAGGGGGCAGTAATATCTTCTACAATGGTCGCTTCGGTGACAGTACCATCATTAATGCCGGTGTAGTCTAAGACTTTGTTGGTCAAAATGCCATCTAAAGGCAAATAAATTGCCAAACCCGACTCTTGACCTGTCAGCCGCTTATTGAGATTACCCTTAATTTCGGCTTCTGTACGGGCTTTGTTCCACAAGCGAAATTCAGCCATTTGTCCATCAAAATAGGCATCAACAGCCCAGTTACTCCGTCCGATGTAATTAAGCGTGCGGTTCACGTTATTAGGAGTTTGACAAGTTCCCGATTGGATTAGCTGACCGTTCTTGTAAATTTTGCAACTTCCAGAAGGTTCAAGAGTGACAGCAATGTGCATCCATTTTCCAGCTTCTAAGAAATTTGGAACTTGTATATTCTGTTGAGCAGTTCCCCGATTGACATAGAATCCCAGCGTATTACTCGTGCCTGGATTAGCTAAGACAATGTTATCTGCGGGCGCACCATTCCCGAAATCGATAATTCTTGACCAATTTTTAAAGCTGTTGTAACGCACCCAGACTTCTAAGCTCAATCCTTGGGAGTAGTCGATGTTCATTGCGGGTAAGGTGATGTGATCGTTGACCCCATCAAACTTCATCACCTGATTATTCGGTGTGTCACTACTCGGTTGACCCATCGGTGCCACACAAGCCCACCAAAGAGCATTCGTCAGCGTCCCGTGTTGACCATTACCGGAATTATCACGGATGTCAGTTCCGGTGGCTTCATTCAGGGGATAGTAAGCTAACAAACCGGATTCATTCCCACTAATGAGGGTGCGGCTATTGGCTTCAATTTCCTCATCACTCAAAGCCATTCCCCAAATACGAACTTCTGCAACTTTACCAAATTGCTCGCCTTGCATCACGGGCACGGGGGTAAGTGCTAGGGTTTGATCTGTGACGTTTATGGCTTCAAATACAGTGCCATGATTGCCTGCCACTAGGTCTAAGACTTTTCCGCTTTCTACCTTATTTAAAGGATAATAAGCCACCAAGTTTGCTTCTTTGCCAGTCAGTCGCTTACGCATATCCGCTTGAATTTCTGCCTGAGTCCGGGCTTTGTTCCAGATGCGGACTTCTGTAAGTTGACCGTTGGTAAACTCTCCAGTACCCCAGATACTGGCGAGGAAAATAAATTGGCTAGCGCTAAAGGTAGGTAGTGCTACGTTCGCACTCGTTCTTTGGGCTACCAGCACTCCGTCCAGATAGCTGACAAATCCGTTGACGGTGTTCGCTTTCCAAGTCATGGCTATGTGGTGCCAACTGCCATTGGTTGCAGCGTCTCCCACCTTGATACCTGTAGTACCCCCATCTGTAGAAATAATATGTAGACCTTGCCAGCCTGCAACAATAAACGCACTACCACCTTCTTGCTGTCTGACGGCAGATTGTAGACTACTCCCCTTGAACCAGTATTCGATGGTAATTTCATTACCACTGGGCATTCTGGCTGTAGTCTTAATATGGTCATTGACCCCATCAAACTTCATTACCCCATAGTCGGGAGGCTGGCTACTAGCAATGAGATGGTTATTGCCGATCGCATAAACATCGCCAATCGGTTTCAAACTCGCTTGCTTGATATCTTCTAGCTTTTGCTTGAATGTGGCATTATTGGGATCGCTACTGAGATCGACTTGAGCATCAACTAAGGCTTTGGCTTTAGTATCACCCACCTCTTTACCATCAATGTAGAAGCGAGTTGTATTTCGCTCACCAACAACCGTGAGATGATGCCAACCTGTGGACAATGCTCCCATACTAAAACCACAGTCATAAAAATATTGTTTCAGGGGGTCATCGGTCAGGTAAATTCCTAACTTTTTATCCTTGCTGACGACAATGTGCTGATCGGCATTTTGCCCCCGAATGAGAGTATTCCATTTGGCGGTTTGTGGTAAGGGATAACAGAACCAAGCTTCGATACTCCAGTCTGCTGTCAGCGACAGGGGTTGATTCAATTTAACGATGCTGTTGTCATTGCTAAAATTCAAACAGGGTCGTAGAGTATTGGGAATCCACTGCTCAAAGGCGGTATTCAGACTATCAGCAGTCGCATCATAGTTTGTGCGTCGCATCCGTCCTTGTTTATCAAAGTAACTCAGTTGCACATTGCCTTCGCAGGTTTCGATCGCATTGAGTCCACTAGCCGGACGCACAAACCCTAACAATGCTCCCTGTGTCACCAAACCCTTCCCATCTTTAGCAATCTGAGGCATAGTTTGGGGCGTTTGCTGGATGGTTCTCACCCCATTGAGAAAGTCAGTATTTAAGGTGTTAATCTCAGTTTGAACGGAGGTCAGTAAAGCATTAACTTGTTGCAGACGATTTTGCAGTTGGGTTTTCTGTGCCGCTAGGTCAGTGCTAGGAGTTTCTAAAATTTTCAGTTCATTTTGTAACTGAATTAATTTTTCTTGCGCTCGTTGTAACTCAATGGTTTTATTGTCCAAGGCTTGTTTGGCATTGGCAATATTATTATTGCTGACTCGACCCAGATTGACAATTTTCCACTGCTGATTGCTTACTCCACCATTAGGCCAAATCCCAATCCGGCGATCGCTATGACCATTGTAAAAGTCAACGACCATATTATTGTCTTGACGAGTCCGAATCAACCAGAAATTTTCCGGAATTTGCTCGAACTTCCAATGGTAAATCGGAGAGTTAGGGTCAGCATTCAGATCCGCTTTGATCGGCTCACCTTGGACGGGAATTTTCAGGGTACGATTGCCATAGCTACTAACAATGCGATAATAACCGGAGTCAGCAGGTTCAAATTTAAAATCAATGTACTTGCCACTGATATTACTATTACCCGCCATGATTTCTGTGTAAGGATCGAAATGGGCTGTCCATTCTTCATTCAACCACATCCGAGAGATAAATTTACACCAGTAGTTAAACAAGTTGCCTACTTCAGCATTGTATTTGGTTTGGCATTGACTCAGTTGACTTTGGAGACTACTGATGAGAGCTTGTTGATTGCTGATTTCAGTTTTTTTGGCACTGATTAAGGTCGGCAGTTGGGTAGATGAAATTTGTTCTTGAGCAAGAATAACCGCCAGTTTGCTTTCTATATCCCGCTTTTCAACGAGGAGCGTCCCTTCTTGTTGCTCTTTCACCCGCAACATTGGCACTTTGCCTTCTAATGACAACTGATTATCAGCCAAAGTTGTTAAGCTAACGGTGTCCGTATATCGGGCTTCAGTAATTACATCAGATATTAACTGAATTGTTTGTTTGCGAATATCCAACGTTGTCCAAGAACCCTTCAGATTACCAATGCCAAAAGAGCGCACTAAAGACACTCCATCAGGGATAACAAAGCGGCATTTGGCTTGATACCATCCGTTACCTAGATTGATAAATTCGGTGGCATTAGGCGTAATATTAATCCAGTCTAAAGAACTGCGATTATTTTTGCCCTTGTAGGTAATTGCAAAAATCTTGTTATTTTGCCCATCAACATTATTGGGGTCTACCGCAGGATTGACTTTAAACTCAAAGTCTTCGGCGTAAGTTGCCCCTTCAGAAACCGCAAACAGTTCCTCATTTTCGTATTTAATTGCAGGAGTTGTTGTACCCGTAAGGTTGCGGGATAGGGACACAGCACTAACATAAGCACCGCCATAAACAATGGCATCATTACCATTAACAGAAAAATCAAGAACTTGACGATCTTCACCATCTTCAACAACGGCACCTAATCGCCAGTAACCCATTAAACCGACTTCTTTGCCTGTCAGTTGCAGGTACATGGTATCTCGGATCTGGGCTTCTGTGCGGGCGACTTTCCAGATGCAGAGTTCCGAAACAGTGCCTTCGTAACCACCTCCTAAAACCAAGCTCACTGTTTTGGGCAGAGGTCTTTTGTAGGCAGTTCCACTATGCCATAGTGTGCCATTGCGATAGACTTTCATTTCTCCGGTGGTGGCATTTTTGGTAAATGCCCAGTGAACCCATTGTCCTTTATAATCGGTAGGTTGGGCGGCTTTATCGATTCGATCGAACCCACTCGCATCGGCTCCACAATCAAAGTAAACTGTGCCGTTGATCCAAGGAAAATGGATATTCAAAACTCGCTCATTATTAGCACCAGTGGCATAAATCAGCGAATTATAATTAGGTAAGGAATTTCCTCCTTTAGCCCAAAAGGTCACCGTGATTTGATTCCCAACGGGCATACTTTCAGGGGGAATTTGCACCTTATCATCTCCCCCATCAAAAACCAAACCTCGCCGTTTCAGCGATTCCATTTTTAGGTTAACGGCTGTTCCCGTTTGCCATTTAATATCATCGAGGCTGAAGGTTTTATCGTCAATTTTCGTGACGGTGTAGGTGCCGTTATAATCTCTGGTATCGACAATCTGGACTGATTCTCCAGTATTTAAACCGTGATTGAAGGCGGTAATTCTTAATTTGCCTGTCGGAGTGATTTCACAACCGATCACCGCACCATTAAAAACTAACCCCGTTTGTTCTTCGGGGATAACTTCCCAGTTTCCTAACACCGGAGTTGGTGGTGTTACTTCAAAGACATCATTATCAATTTTGGTGATGCCTTGTTGGAAGCTATTGTAGTTCCGAGTGCCAGTAATTTTAACTTGGTTAATTTTTGTGGGATCGAGGTTTGTCAACGTTGAGGAAATGACATTGACTGCATCTTCTTCTCCCTGTTCTAAACGAGTAATTTGTCCTTGGGGAGGTGGGGTGGTTGTGCCAATGATTTTGACGTTATCTAAGGTGTTTAAGGGTAATAACACTTGACGAGCGGTATTGCGCCAAATTTTCTCGGTCGCCGTGGGAGCAATTTGGGACAATGTACCATCACCTGCTACCGCAAAACTGAAAGCTGCTACATTCCCGGTGTTTGTGGGAATGGCTAACATGACTTTAGTACTTTCCCGCAATAGCTGCATCCCTTCGTCAGTTTGCTGTTCCCGTTGTACGTCGTATTTTGTAGCACTTAAACCGTTAACAACACTCAAAGTCCCTAAATCTAAGATACGTTTGATAATCCCTGGCAGACTACGGGGAATTAGATTATCGTTGGATTCTTCAAAAACGGTGTAATCTTGAACATCAAACAGCCCTTCATCTGACATTAGCAGGGTTGTCAGTTCGACTTTCTTGGTTTGGCTGTTGTAGGCAAAAATATGCCAGCGATAAACGTCATTTTCGATGGTGGGAACCAATACCACAGAAAACCAACCGTTTTGCAGATTATTGATTAAACTTAATTCAGTGGTAGGTTCGTAGAAAAAGTTACCATTGATATCTCGGAAGTCCAGGGTGTCAATATTGACGAGTCCACTGGCTCCTTTTTTCATGTTTTTACTGGCTTCGTGTTTCTGGCGACTGCGCTTGAACCGCACTTCTAGTTTGCGGTTTAGTTTATTGGTCATGCCATCTAACACAAATCGGTCTACCAGGAGGGTATTTGTTTGAGATTGGCGAAACACATAAACGTGACCCAAAGCAGAAAGCAGTTGCACTGGTGCGACGGCAGTTTGGTCAAAGGTTTTGTAGCGAGAACGCAGCACAAAACTGCTGGGATTGGCTGCATCGGTCAGTTCTGCGGTTTCTTGGTCAATAACTGACTGGTCATCGTCTTCATTGGGAAATTCTAATTCTTGCCAACTTTCCCAGCCAGTTCTTTCATCCGGGGGTGTGTTGAGGTAGCTGTCTTCAAAGCCGTCTTGTTTGATGCTGTACCAAATTTTACCATCGGCATCGGTAGCGACAATTACCACTTTGCCTTCGTGGGCAATGGTATTGATATGTTGGAGTTTGTCTTTACTTAGATACATATGTAACCAAATATGGCATCTTTCTTTTTATATATTTACAGAGTATGCCTTTAGATAGAAGCGTTATAATTATTCATTTTTATCAAAAAATGTTAATTATTTTGTATTAGTTTGTGTATAAATATTAATCGCGATCGTCAACAATATTTTTGCCTGAATGTTAATACCTACGAAACGGAATAGGCCAAGATGAAAGCCTGGGTATACAGCAGAGCTACTTTATTGTCGTCATTGTCGTCAAAAAAAATTTAAGGGATGGGAATTTTGCGATCGAATCTTCGCGGACGACGCCAAGCGGGGTCGAGACGATCGTTTAGATAAAATGGTAAGGAGCTAAGGGTTCTCCCAATATTAATTGCCAGCGGGGACAAGCTTGTTGCCAAGCAAGAAATTGTTCTGCGAGTAAGGGTTGGTCTTGGCGATCGATTAAAATATAAATCCGCGCTTCTTCACCCTCTTGGGGTACAGCAATTGCAGATTTATATATTGCGGTGATGATTTCTACGGCCTTTTCCCATTCCGCTGTTTGAGTGGCGTAAAATTCCTGCTGTGCTTTATAAAGTTGCTTCTTAGCCAAAAAATATTGTTTTCCCCCACCTTCTGTGGAAATTTTTTGTTCTTCTGGAGTGCGGGGAATAAATTTCAAGATACATTCAGCTTTACCATTTAGCTGGCGTAGTTTTTCCAGATATTCTTCAGCGTGGGATTCCAGATGATTCAACAAGTTTTCTTTGGAGACAAAGGAAATGCCAAAGCGCAAAGGTAAAACTGTAGTTTGACGGAATAGTTCGCCAATCACGCGATCGTGCGACAAAACCGCTTCGATTAATTGTCGATCGTCGTTTTGCAATGCTTCTACGAATACATCCGCTTCTACTACAGAGGAAACGCCGGCGCTGCTAATCAGAATTACGCGATCGCTAATTCCCACGGGCAATTCGAGAGAAGCTGTTGGCGTTGCCAAAAAGCCGTAAGTATAAAGATTTTGCTGTTCCACACTTAATAAAAAAGGTAAAGATTAAAAACGAAAAAGCCTGATTGCCTATCCCGCAACAACAATTGCAAACTCTAGGTTGCCAAGTTTAATTTTACTACCCACCGTTAGCACAACCGGATCTGAGGGCCGATCGGCAGAGGGGGAGTAAGTTGTTGCCCATTTACAAAAGTACCATTGCGGCTGACAAGATCGATAATTTGAAGTTTATGATTTGCCCACTGGATGACGGCGTGCTGACGGGAGATGGTCGTAGGGAGGCTGGGCTCGTAGCCGCTGAGGTCAATATCGACAATAATATGAGGAGGATGGCTGCGCTCGATGAGCGATCGCAACCGATTCAAAGAAAAGTATTGATTCGCTTTTGGCCCATTGAGAACAAGCAAATAAGTTACTTCCGGTTTAAGCTGAGTTAATCCAGGAATCGGATCGAAACCAAAACCAACAACCATCATAAACTCGACTAGACTTTTTCGGCAATATTAAAAGCTGACAGATATGAAACATGGATATCGCTTCCCCAGTTACTCTCCAGCACTGACCGCAAACTTTGAAATACAAAATCCATCTTCTCCGGTTCTTGTATCCGATAGAATGACAAAGTACTCAAAAGCATCAGATAATCATCTATACTATAGGTGACTTCACACCGTAAATGTTCTGAAACTAAGCTATTAAACATACCTGAATCGATGACATTCTGTCCAAATCCTCTGATAATTTCTGCTTGCTTACAAAATATAGTAAAGTCTAAAATGCAAAAATTCAGAGAAAGCTGGCAGAAACCTGCCTTGATTTTGGATATCAACTACCGATTATTTGTACGCTTTACGAACCGATCGGAGAATAGAGGATGTAGCAAGATGATATTTTGAAAAACTGCACAAATCTGTTCAAATATCATTTTCATCTGACTCAAACAAGTCTTTTATATTGCGCGAACCATGTACCACCCGGAGAATTTCTAAAGTGTTGTCCCTAACCTGATAAATAATAATATATCCATCTAAAGGTACACCTCGTAAATCAGGTCTAATATCTTCATAACTGCGCCCCATCATGGGAAAATTGATTAAATTTTGACATTTTTTCTCGAAAGCTGCAATTAAACGATCTCCTGCCTCAACATTGAGGTTGGCAAAATAATCTATAATTTCGTTTAAATCGCGACTAGCAGAGGGAGCAATAATGTAACGATTCATGCTTGCTCCTGACGCGCTTGACGTAATTTTTCTTTCAATTGAGCGACAACTACATCTCCGTCAATCCCTTCACCGCGTTTGAGTTCCTCAATAGCCACATCTACCTTTTGTCGAGTTTCTTCTAGCCATTTTTGATATTCTCGATCGCGTTCATCTAATAATCGAAAAGCTTCCACAATTACTTGCTCGACGTTACTGTATTTCCCACTATTGAGTTTTTGTTGTATAAACTCAGCTTGTTCTGGTTTTAGATTGATATTCATAGTTAATTTTTGGGAGATTATCGTTTTAAATAGTATATTAGCATAAAATTACGGCTTTTGGATGGTATGGTTTCATTTGCATATATTACACCCTAGAAACCCGGTTTCTCGAAGAAACTGGGTTTCTTTGCACCTTATTCGCCTGAAAACGCTATAATCGAGCGATCGCAATCAACCCAAATCATTACGATTTATAAAGCTACTTTCTGCCTCGAATTCGCTGAATATCTTGCCAAAACTCCTCTCTCGTTACTTGTGCTAAAGATTCCTTTCGTTCTTTGGTATAGTCACCACGTCCCCAGCCAAATTGTTGTAAAAAACGAATAGCATCAACCTGTCCCAAATGCTCTACTAAAACTTGATAACCCTTTTTTTGTAATTCCACAGGTGTCATTTTTACTTCTCCTTTCTAATTAAGCTTCCAAAACGTTCATTAACCAGGTAACAGGATTATCCACAAGAATTCCTATTACACCTTGATGACGTGATACATTTCTCAGTAAACGGTCATCAGTAGAAAGTAAAACATCTGCTTGAGCTATTTCTGCACAAGCAATATGAAACGAGTCATAAAGACCAAAGCCTAGACTTTCCAGTTGCTGGGATCTTCGATTGGTATCATCATTAAGATTGACTTTAATCGTGGCAAACTCCAATAGCTTTAATACATTCTCTAACTTTTCCAAATTAGGCATTCTTTCTAGTTCGACTTCTATAGCCTCACTAGAAATAAGTTGTCATTTTCGATCGTAAATCTGCTCCATAATGCTGAGTACGGCTTCTCCCTCCCAACGAACTCGCTCCTGATTCCAATCATCAAAAGGACGATTCAAACAGCAAACATCTAGATAAATTTTATAACTGTTCTCTTGCCGATCCATGATTATCATTTTAAACACTTTGCATTGGATAGTACCAGATTCAACCATCAAAATATACCTGCTTAACTACCTCCAAAGGTAGGTCTAGTAACTCTGCAATTTCCTCGTTGCTTAAGCCATACTGTCGTAATTTATCAATTTTTTGCTTCTTTGTTTGATGGTTGTTGCCTTGCTGGAAGTCAGGAGTTGCAAGCTGAGTTTTATCTGGGCTAGGATTGGGCCGATCGGAACCAATATTTATGCAGCCAACTATATTATTAGTACTTTTATTACCTAAAGATATATTCAGATTTGATTGCCGTTCTAGAATAGATTTAAGATGTTTTTTATCAACCGTTTCACCAAAAATATCAGATAATAGTCGCCAAAGCTCGAAACCTACTTCCTTAGTATGACCAGTCGTACAATTATAATCTTTAGCAATATCAGAATACTTTTGCCGCTTCAGCGTTCCCTCGATAATTCCGCGCTGCAAATCATTTATACGCTTGCCTGTTTTAGCGTAGACAACTTCGTCTACGAATTGCAATACCTCGCGACTATCCATAAGTGAGGAAGTGAGAAAACTGGAGTTATTATAGCTGACTTTATCCTCCCTAATCCACCTTTTTCCGCCTTGGGCTTAAATTTTACAAAAATTTAAGAAATATCCACCTTTTTCCACCTTTTTCCGTCTTTTCAGGTTGGGTGCGCTTGGTCTAGTATGTAGCAAAAGTTGGAGAAACAGTATGGGTAGTAAGTCTAAAAAAAAACATGATGTTATAAAAGAACGCCAAAAAGAACATGATGCTATCGTGGAAAAATCTACTGAGATCGGAGCAGGAATAGGTACCGCTGTGGGAGTCGCCTATGGCTCAGCAGTGAAAGTGCAGATGGTTACTGGTGCTGCTGTAGCCAGTGCTGCGAGTCTCGGTGCTGACGGAGGAGCTTCCATAGCGGCTGCTAGTGCAGCAGGTGATGCTGTTATAGGTGCATCAGCTGCTGTTGGAGGGACTATTGGGGCTGGGGCTGGATATGTTGTCGGAAAAAAAGTAGTTGAAGCACGTGAAAAAGCCGAAAATCTAGCACAGTAGATAATATTGGCTTTGTGGTCTAACATTTTGTGGCGCTGGGCGGCAGATTGAGGCTTTCACTTTGTATTCCGAGTGTCTGCCGTTCGCTATTATTTCCTATTTTAAATCAATGCCTAGTTCTTTAATGCTCGGTTCTATCAATGCCTTCGCAATTCTGGGACAAGGGATTGTCTGGATGATTGCAGGACTTATCGCTGGGGTGTTAGTTGGTATACCCTTCTATTTCATAGCTTTGTCTTCCAAGAATAGCTCTACCGAAACAGCTACAAAAGCAACAATGTTTGTGGTTGCTTCAATTACTTTAGCTGGATTGTTAATCGGTGGATATCAAGAATTCGATAAGCAACACCGTTCGATAATCAACAACGAGCGAAGAGAAAATGTTCCGACTCTCACTAGCCCGCAGCTATGAAAATGTTATCCAAGAAAGGCATCCAATAAACAGAGAATTACTATGACCCTTTTTGTTAACTATGGAAAAGTTTTGGCTGTTTCTAACTATGGACGAAATATTAGAGTCGATATTGAACGCTTTGGAATATATGATATGGAATTATTTCAAGAAATTCGAGCCAAAGTAGGGGATACTGTTGAAATAAAAATTCTTAAAGAACTGCAACCAGATTTTTCAGAAACAACGACATTTACTTTTATTTCACATTTGAAGTCGGGGAATGGTTCAAATATTCTCAGTTGTTATTCTTGGTAGCAGCAGCTATCGAGCATACAGTTGCTGAACTTAAACGCCGAATTGATTCGTTGAAAGTGTTGAAGTTGTCGCCCGTGCCTAACCCACCCTACGATTATATCGGTTTGTATAATCACCACAAAAACGGGAGATACTATATTATTGATATCTCAAGTGTACACTTTGCCTTTCTCGACTACAATGATGCGATCGCAATCTCGAATTGTGCTGAGGCGATGCGCTATTACAATACAAGAACAACCGCGTCGGCGCAGATTGCGATCGATAATTAATTCGGTTTCCGTATCTAAAGAACTCGTCGCTTCATCTAACACTAATACTGAAGGATTCATCACCAAAGCTCTGGCAATTTCTAACCGCTGGCGTTCTCCCCCACTAATATTTGTGCCTGCTTCGGAAATTTCGGCGTCGTATCCTCCCGGCATAGATAAAATGCGCTCGTGAATTGCCGCATCCTGACAAGCTTGCACTAAGTTTGCTTCCGTAACTGTTGAGTTCCAAAGGGTAAGGTTTTCTCGCACAGTTCCTTTAAACAAAAAGATATCTTGTTCGACCATTGCGACTGAATTTGCTAACATCAAGCGAGGAATTCGATCGCGAGGAATACCATCAAACAGAATCTCACCTTGCCAAGGCGTATATAAACCTGCAATTAGCTTGGCAATTGTCGATTTACCAGCACCGCTACCGCCAATTATTGCCACGCGCTGTCCGGGTTTTAAGCTTAAATTAAAGTTTTCAATTAAGGGAGATTCCAGACGATTATAGCCAAAGGTAAGATTGCGTAACTCAACATAACCTTGCAGTTTGGGGGATTGGGGACTGGCGAAAGATAAAGCATTATTCTCTCTTTCTACTTCCGGATCGACAGGATTTTGCCAAATATCATCAAGCCGTTCTAAATCCGCTTCTAGTAGTTGCAAAGTGCTGCCAAAATTCACCAAACTATTAACAGGCCCTAAAAAGCTGCTGACTAAACTTTGATAAGCAACTAACATCCCAACAGTCAGGCTACCTTCCATCACCCGCAAACCGCCAAATCCTAAGAGAGCCATGCTTGCTAGGAAACTCAAAATTGTTGGTAATAATGTTAAGATTTGACTCTGTAAAGCTAATTCTTGCTGTGCGTTAATCGCTTTAGTATTGTACCCGGCAAACTTAGCAAATAAATCGGAATCAAGACCGGAAGCTTTGACAGTTTCGAGGGATTGAAGACTGTCAACGATCGCACCTGAAACTTTACCGCTTTCTTGGCTAATCCTTAAGTTAGCATCAACGCGAAAACGGCGTATTACTTGCAAGGTAATAATATTAATTGCGGCGAAACAAACTGTCATCAGTGTCAGCACTTTGTCATACATAACCATGAGAATGGCGTAAAAT
This sequence comes from Aerosakkonema sp. BLCC-F183, assembly GCF_041929145.1. Classification (NCBI taxonomy): domain Bacteria; kingdom Bacillati; phylum Cyanobacteriota; class Cyanophyceae; order Aerosakkonematales; family Aerosakkonemataceae; genus Aerosakkonema; species Aerosakkonema sp. BLCC-F183. The sequence goes on from NZ_JBHFNU010000112.1 coordinate 112,738, forward strand.
ACCAGCATCACGGTATCGATAATCGTGGTAGAAACGCTATTCAATACATTGACAATTTTGCCATTAAGTGCAACGCGATTGACGATTTCTCCGGCAAAACGCTGAGCGTAAAATGTCACTGGCAAACGTAAAATATGCCAAATAAACTGTCCTGTCATCATTGCCGATAACTTAATTGTCAGCCGTCGTATGTACATGAGCCGCAATCTTGATAACAAACTCTGAAATATGGCTGTAACTATCATCCCTAACAATAAAGGTCGCAACCAATTATCGCGACCTTGCACGAGGATTTCATCTGTAAAAATTTGGCTAAATGCTGGCAATGCTAAGCGGGGAAAGGTGAGAAGCAATCCGGCAAAGATGGAGAATAAGACTGCATCGTAAGAGTTTTTCAGGCGGGAGTGTAAGGACAAAATTATATTGCGCTTTTGGCCGCCTTTTTTGAATTCTGGGCCTGGTTCTAAAACTAATACAATACCAGTGTAAGCTTGCGAAAATTCTTGTTTAGATACGCGGCGGCGTCCGCTGGCTGGGTCGTTAAGATAGACGCGATCGCGCTTAAATCCCTCCACTACCAAAAAATGATTGAAGTTCCAAAACACGATGTAGGGAGTTGGCAATTCCATTAACGCTTCTAGTCCTTTTTTAAAGCCTTTCGCTTGCATTCCGTAGCGTTTGGCAGCTTTGAGCAAATTGGAGGCGTTACTTCCGTCGCGAGATACGCCGCATTCTTGACGGAGTTCTGTTAAAGGGACAATGCGATCGTAATAAGCTAGAATAATTCCCAACGCAGCAGCACCGCATTCCACTGCTTCCATTTGCAGTACTGTCGGAGTCTTAACGATTTTGGATTTTGGATTTTGGATTTTGGATTTTATCTTTGGGGTTATCATAGGTCATTTATGGCTGATTGCTAATTGAAATTAAATCGGGTATTTCGGGTTTATGGTAGAAAATTTTTGTGTATGTTACAGATAGGTGTGATGGTGGGTTACGGCACGGAAACTTAATTATTGGTTGAAAGTACTGAGCCGATCGCCCGTGCCTAACCCACCCTACAATTAAATAAGTTTTGATTATCACCACAACAACGGGAGAGCCATTAAATCTGAAATCTAAAATCTAAAATCTAAAATCTAAAATCTAAAATTAATTTATGCCGCTCCATTCGCGCAAAAAGGGTAAGATAAATTCTATTGGTGCGCGTTTGTCTATTGTAACTTGTACTGTGGTAGTAGTTCCAGTAGATATTTTTAAATCCGGTGGGCCTTTGGATGAAGACCACTCATAGCCGCTAAAGTTGGAAGGATTTTCTTTTAGTTTAGCCCAAACTTCTATCTGAGATTCCTTCGATTGAGACATCAAACTTTCTACTAACTCTGGATTGCCGATCGTACTGGCAGCACCCTGTTTAGTAACGGGAAAAGGCGACACAGAAATAACAGTACCGACAATACCGCCAAATCTTTCTCGCTTCACAGTCGTAGGTGTAATTTGCATAGCCATTCCCGATTTAACTTGCTTGCCATCTTTAATGCCAAAATAGGTAATAGCTAATAAAGGCTCGTTAGGTTTTTCTACCTCGATTGAACCGATGCGAGTGCCGGGATTAACAACTTGTCCGCCAGTAACTGTCAGTTCTAATATACATCCGCTATATGGAACTTTAATAGTGCTATTAGTCTGAATTTGTTGATCTAATCGTTTAATTTCCTGTTCAATATTCAAAATTTGGTTTTTCCTCGTGTTAGTAGTTTCCAAGTTTTGCTGTTCCAAGCTTTTGTCCTTGGTATCGAGTTCTTTTAAATTTGTTTGAATTTCGGATATTTTACTCAGGTTTTCCAAATATTTTTGTTCGGCTTCCGTTTGTTGAAGATCCAATTGCTTTAATTGAGTTTGAATTTCGCTGATTTTACTGAGGTTATCTAGATAAGCTTGTTCGGCTTGCGCTTCATCGACATCTAATTGCTTCAATTGGGTTTGAATTTCGGAGACACGCTGGAGACTGTCAGTGTATTCCTGTTCTGCTTCCAGGACTCGATCGGCTGCGATCGCACCTTCGTTCAGTAGTTCTTGGCGTCTTTTTACCCTTTCTTGTAGAATGGGAGCTTTTGCTTGTGCATCTCGCAATCGTTGCTGCAAACTTACACGCTGCTGTTTGATAGAATCGCTTCTTTTATTCTTAAGTACAGGCGTTAAAGTCTGCATATCCTGAAGGCGTTTTAGTAAATTTTCTCGCTGCTGTTGAATAGAAACAGTACTTTCTGTTTTCAGCAAAGGCGTTAAAGCTTGCGTATCTTTGAGGCGTTGTTGCAAGCTACTTCGCTGTTGCTGCAACTCCGCTTTTTCTAATTGACGGCGTTGCAGTGCGATCGTTGTAGCTTGCAAATCCTGTTTTTGCAGTTCTTGCAATTTCACAAGTTCGATCTGCCGTTTTTGCTTTAACTCCAGCGGGTCAACTACTGCAAGAATCTCTTCTGGATCGTTAATATCATCGCCATTATCTTTTTTTACGCAATCCCCCACTTTTACTTTTAAGTCCTGAATTTGTCCCGATATGGGGGATTGAATTTCTACTACCTGGCGCGATCGCAGAATCACTCCTTGACCGGTGACGGTAATGGGAATTCTGCCAAAAATACTCCAGAATAGCGCAACGAACACCAATCCACCTAATGCAGCTAAAGGTAGCCAATCTTGAGGATTGACTACTTGCATTAGCTCATCTAGACGTTCCGGTGAAGATAAACGATTTAAAGATTCTTTCCTAAAAATATTTTTCTTTTCTTCAGCCATTGAAACAATTCAAAACCTTAATAATAGTTATTACCGCTTACACGTCTGGCCATCCAGTTAAATCTGGTTCCTGCCAGTGCTGTTTGTTGTAAAGTATCGAGATCTAATTCTCCTTCATACTCAATATCCCCATCGAGATCCGTATTTTGAGCGTAACCGTGTCGGATTAAACCACCGCGCAATCGATCGACTAAAACTACTGCGATCGCACGATAAAATCGAGCAGCAAACTGCATATCCTGTTTTAGTTTAGCCGCTAATTGCTGCTGAGGAATAGCTAACAAAAGCGATTCCTCAAATGATGCAACCGTAGCCGAAGCTTTGCCAGTTTCTACAAAAGACATTTCTCCCACAATTTCGCCACTTGATAATTGATTAATATCTTTGGTGACTCTGCTATTTCCTTCACCAAGAGTAACAGAAACAGCTAATGTTCCATTTATCAAAATGTACACAGCTTCCACAGGTTCTCCTTGTTGGATCAGAATTTTACCCGAAGAAGCATTCACCTGCATCCCACTTTCAATCATCCAATCGATGTCGCTATCATCTAGTATGGCAAAAACAAATAACACTTTTCTCAGAGGCGCTTCGGAAATAACTTTGTTTTTAACTAACAGTGCTGAAACTCGGCGTAACTTCTGGGAAAGCTGTGCCGAAATAGTTTGATAAAAACGCGCTGCAAAACCTTCATCCTGCTGGATTTTATTTTCCAATTGCTGAAAAGACAAAATCAGCAAATTAGTTTTTTCCTTTGCCTTAATTGTTGTTAAAGATGGCTGCTTATCTACAAAAGATATTTCTCCTGCTATTTCACCACTTGCTATCGTGACAATTTCCCGCTCAAGACTGTTATCTTCATCTTCTGAAGACGAGACAAAAACTGTTAATGTTCCTGCCAATAAAATGTACAGTTCGTCGATGGGCTGTGTTTGGCGAATGAGGATTTCCCCCTTATCTATGGTTTTTGTAATGCCCATTGCATTGAGCCAATCCAGATCGCGATCGCTCAATACACCTAACTTAGAAAGTGATAGTTTCATATGCGGTCAACCAACTTTATATTTGAGGTTTAAGATGGTAGATTGACCCCCTGAATATTAACTATTACAACCAATTTCCCACCAAAATAAAAGCTGCCCAATAATAAGGGTGAGAAAAATTTTTCTTGTGTAAAATTGCTTGTTGGGCCTGACGCAAAGCAGACGCTTTTGTCATATCTTTACCTGATTTTTGTTGATAAACTGCCAACTCTTCATAAAATTTAATCATTAGCAAAGCTGTCGCGTCATCGTTAACGCTCCATAAAGATGCTACCGTACTGCGTGCCCCCGCTCGCATGGCCATCCCCGTCAAACCCAAAACCGCTCGCTTGTCTCCTGTTGCGGTTTGACAAGCACTAAGGACGAGTAATTCGATCGGGTTATTTACTCTTGTATCCGCACGTAAAAGACTATCTAGTTCTTTCGCATTAATGCGGTCATCCCATGTGAGAATAAATGTGTCATTCGCCTCAGAACTGAATTGTCCGTGTGTTGCTAAGTGAACAATTGGAAACGAAGAAACTTTGACTTTTGTTTTAAAGTTGGATGTAGTAAAAGACTGATTCAGGAGTTTTTCGGTATCGACTTCATTGGCAATTTTTTCTAATTCAAAATTCACACCGGGAAGTGGTGAAAATCCCTGACGAGCTTCACTCAATCCGGCTGTGAGAACTTCCAATTTCCCCTTTGCTAAAGGTTGAGAATCTACCAATTTTAGACTGGGTGCGATGGCAACGCTGTAGCGATCGATTAAATAGATTTTTCCATCATAAAGGGCGCTCATCGGAATATTTCTTAGGACACCATCCAAGACAAATACTAGAGTTTTAATTCCACTGTTTGCCAATTCTGCTTCCATTGGAGCGAGCAACCAATTGTATACTTTTTGGGAAGGCTCCAAAAAGTTTTTTACCGAAAGTTGTAACCTGGGAACCGTTAGAGCATCTCGCGCTTGCTTAATTGTCGCTTCGATTTCTTCTTGAGATACCGTAGCGGTATAGCGACGCAGAGTTTGCCCAGGCAATGCTAAAATTACTTCCAGTCTATCCGGCAAAATAATTGTCGATAAAACAGCTGCTTTTGGATCGATTTTGTCGATTTCAACAGGGTGAATTTTTAAACAAGCATCCTTAAAAAAATTATCCAACTCGGCGATCTGAAGAGAGTCGATCAAATCCCGTGCTTTCTTAAGATCTGATTCTTCTACTTTCTCTCCAGGCGGTAAGAGTAAATCTACTAATTCCCGGTATACTGGTTCTATGCTTTCTTGAAAAGAAAACTGCGCTTCTGAGCTAATTGCGGCTAAATCGCTGCGGATAGCCTGGAGGGTATTAACTGCTTCGCTATAAGCTGCGATCGCTCCTACTCTATTACCTTGTTGTTTCAAAATTCTTCCCTCTTGCCATTGCCATCGATAGGCAATATCAGAAGCATTAATACCTTGCGCTAAAAGTAACGCTTTTTCCGTCAATTCTTTCGCAGATCCCAACTGTTTGTTATGCTCGTACAATCGACCCAAATTTCCCAATGCGTAGGCTAAGGAGCGTTTATCATTTAAATTTTCAGCTTGTTGGACTGCGGTAGCTAACAATTCAGCTATCTCAGATTTATTGAGAGGATAAACTTCTGCTTTCCGACCCATCTTCATCAGGCTATTAGCCAAATTAATCCGAGCATTAATTGCTATTTGACTGAGAGGTAAACGACTTAAATTTGACTGGATTTGAGGTACTAATTTTATCGCATCTTGCCATTTTTTCTCTTCTACTAACAAACTCAGCATATTCACTTGTACCCGCGTCTGAAGGTATGGTGAAGAAGATGTTTGGACGGCGTTGCGATAGTAATCTAGGGCTGGTTGTGATTTTTTTTGCAATCTAGCTGTATTCCCCAATCCCGATAAACTTGAAGCTATCAGTTCGGGATCTGACAATTTTTGCGAAATTGCTAAGCTTTCTTGTAAAACTTTCTGGGATCGATCTAATTCACCTACTACCCGGAGAGCTATTCCCAAACTTTGCATTCCTTTAACTTTGATTGGTGTATCCGGTTGTTTTTTTAAGTTGGCATTTATTTGGTCTAAAGTTTCGATCGCCTGACGGTATAGCCCCAAGCGTTGCAAAGCTTGAGCTTGGTTAATCTGGCTTTTTGTTATTCCTGTCAAATCTCCTACTTGTTTGTAAATCTCAGCAGCTTGTTTCCAAGTATCCAAAGCTTCTTCCGGCTGACCGACAGACAATTGTAAAAGCCCTTTTACCTCAAAAGCTTGGGCTAATATCCGTTTTTTTTCTACGGTATCTGATTGAGTTTGCAAGCGGTTAAGGCTGTTGGTAATTGCTTCATTTGCCTTTGACAAATCGCCAGTTTGTCGATAAACTAAAGCGAGATTTCGCCAAACCCGCGCTTGACCTAATTCATCGCTTTGGGATGCGTAATTGGCGGCTAGCTGCTGCAAGAGATCGATCGCCTGTTCAAACTGTCCAGTTTCATAAAGTTCCTGAGCTTGTTCTTCCAAACGATTTGTTGTGATTTCGCTTGTTACTTGCGATCTCGACACCTGGGAAATGACCAAATCGCGCTTTTCAATTTGTAGGCGATCGTCTGTATAATACAGCAAACTAGCCGAACTTTTTTCTATCCAAATCGCACAGATAAAAGCTAATATTCCCAGAGTAAGATAAGCTAAATATTTAATTTTCATTTGCCTATTTTTCCCAATCTAAAAATACTATCTTTGGGCTGATGCGCCACAACTGGGATGAATTAAACTAGGAGCGTGTACAGTAGCGACTGGAGCTTCCGCAGTCAGAATAACTCTTCCGTCCGCAGCAACTATCCAGCCTTGCGCTTCCTGAATTCCTGAGTGCTGAGTGAAAATTCTCCCCCGCTCAAGAGATCCCCTCCTCAAGAGCTCCCTCGCTCCCCCACTCCCCCGCTCCCTTCCTGCCCACTCAACAGCTACAATCTCGCTAGTCAAGGGGTCATTGGGATTGGGAGGTAAACCACCCCGTCCCGTCACCACGAAAGAACTGCTCGCCACTTGTTGAGGAGTGCAAAAGTTTCTGGCAACCAATCCTTCTACATCTATCACATTTGTAGGTAATTCCACTAATCCAGCACTGGTATCTACATCCGGCGTATTGATTTCTACAGTACCGCTGAACTGTGCGCCCAGAGAGGAACTGGCGGTGATGTCGCTGGTCAAATCGTTTGGTTCGTTGCGGAACTGGGTGCCAAAGATACCAATAGTATTGATACTTACTTGACCGCCTCGGCTATTTGTCGCATTGGCAGTGATATCGCTATTTCCCAAACCCACTAAGTTATCCGTATTTATATTGATATTCCCGCCTGGGTCAGCACCTGTCGAATTGGTGGTAATGGCGCTGTTGCGGCGTAATATCAAAGATTCTCGTGTTTGGATATTGATGTTGCCCTCTCCTGCTGTGCTGTCAGCTGTCAGATTGCCAGAGTTATCCAGCTGGATAGAGCCAGCCTGAATATCCAAACTACCTGCGGCTCCCGACCCCTCACTGCGTACAGATAAGGCGCTGTTAATTGACTGACCCCCAAGTGTACCCGTACCACTTACTTGCAATAAATCGGTAGCATTTACCGTTAAGGTTCCGCCTGGGCCATCAGCAAAAGCACCGGCTCTAACTGTTCCCCCATTCCCAACAATTAACTGCTCTGCGTTGATGGTTAAATTTCCGCTGGAATTTGGCCCGTAATTATCTGCGGAGATTCTGGCTCCATCCCGGACAATTAACCTGTCGGTGGTAATCCTTAATTCTCCGACTTTACCAGTAGCACCTTCTTCTGCGGAAGCAAACAAACCGCTGCTACCCCGAATCGGATCGGCATCTGGTCTAGCTCCACTCAGTTCAACAGACTCGGAAGCGTTGATAATCAAATCCCCTCCATTGCCTTCACCCAAAGTAGAAGTTGCTATCTGTCCGCCACCTTGAATTGTGAGTCGTCTAGTTTCGATCGTCAAATTGCCGCTATCACCAGTAGCCCCAATATCAACTCCCGCACCAATACCACCAGCTCCTCTTGGATCGGGATTTGTGCCGATCAATTCTACAGACTCGGAAGCTCTCACCGTCAAATTACCCGCTCGACCAGCACTATAAGTATTAGTACCTAACAACGCTCCATCGCGAATAATTAGCCGTCCGGTTTCCACAGTTAAATTTCCCCCATTACCTGTGGAAAAAGCTTGTGCTGATAAGGCGGTGGGAAATAACGGCTCATTGGGTCTGACTCCAATCAGTTCTACCGACTCCGAAGCAAGTACCGTTAAATCTCCTGCATTACCCTCACCGGCAGAGATATTATAAATATTTGCACCATCTCGAAGGATTAATCTCCCAGTTTTGACGGTTAAGTTGCCAGTTGCGCCAGTTCCATCTGTGAAATTCGATATCTGGGTAAAAATATTAGCTTCACCGAAAGCCGGGTTAAATCCGCCTGATAATTCTACTGATTCGGAGGTATTGATATCTATATTTCCCCCGGATTGGGAAACATTACTGTAATAAATTACCGCTCCTTCGGTCAGTGTCAACCGCCTTGCTTGCACCTGGATATCGCCGCCGCCTTCACCGCTGGTATCGACGATCGCTCCTTGGGATAAGCTGATATCTCGGAAGTTCTGCACCCCATCGTAATTCAACGCCCAACCACTCCTACTCACCTCCCCTGTTGATGAGTGAATTGGACTCAAGTTGACGAAGCTGTTATCGCCAACGCTACCTAACTCAATCCGTCCCTGAGATGCTTTCATTGTGCCGCCTTCTAGCAGCACATCGCCACCCACTAGGGCAAAAGTGCTACCCACAGGTACTTGAAGCGTCGGTTCTGGGGTGCCATCCGCACTTCTGTTGATAATCTGACCGGGATTTGCGCCATATTGTAAGCCCAAGGGAAGATTGATGCTGAGCAAGGGTGGAGCTTGGGGATTTGTGGCGCTAAATTCTATCCCATCGGCAAATCTGATACTACTAGCTGTACTGCCGATAAAGGAACCGTTGAGATCTAGTCTGGAATTGGAGCCAAAAATAATTCCATTCGGATTGATTAAAAATAAGTCAGCATTTCCCAAAACTCCTAGCGTTCCCAAAATTTGGGAAATATTGCCCCCAGTTACTCGCGTCAAAATTCTATCAATACCATCTGGATTGGAGAAATAGACACCCTGTCCTTCGACCACGTTGAATTCGCGAAAACTGTGGAACAGATTGGCACCGCGAATTGCTCCACCATCAATGCGATCGCTCTTAAGATCGTTGATGACCTGTTCGGTAACGACAGAGCTTTCGCTGCCTAAACTGGCATCGGGAACGAGCTGAGCTACTGTATTCTGGCTGGATAAGACAACTCCACCCACCCAGAAACATATCCATATTCTCCAGCAGCAGCCTATCCTGGCATGAGCAGACATTTAGTCTTAAATACAAACTAAGGACAGATTCAGCATAAGCTACTAATGCTTGAAACCAGTGGTGACGATCGCATATTTTAAGATTCGATTCTCCACCGCGATCGACAATGCCCCTCTGCGGCCTTAACGATAACGATACAACCGGACGCAATATGAATTGGTGTTCTAGAGAAGGAGATTAACAACAGAAAAATCTGAGGAGTAAGTCGTTTTACCCGATCTATCCTGCAATATACCCACTGCCAGCCCATCATAAACTATGTTTTTTAGCTCGTAGCTGCCATATATCCCATTTAGATCGGTGACCTCCACTATGCCGTTACCTTTCCAACGCCACACTTCCATATTTTCTAGTGCTTTTTCTAGTTTCTCTCTATCCTCAGTCGAAGCATAAGTTAAGTGGAAACATTGTTGGTTAACGCAAATACCTGTTGGATGCCAATAACTATTGTTAGACATAGCTCTGGCAGACAGGGTTCCGCCCGCAACCGTTTCTAAGTCTTCTTCGCTGAGTTCGTAGTCGTCAAATTCGTCGTCTTTTATCTCGTTTATTTCTTTAGCCCATTCTAGAGCGAATTCCATATCTGAAATTGTAAATTCGTAGCCATTCTCGGCAGCTATTTTCAAAAAATGTTCGGGATTATTAGCGCTTTCTAATTGGGATTTTATCTCACCATCTCGCTCAAGAGCTTTACATAACTCGTAAATTGCTTGTTGGGCTTTGATAAAACGAAACTCTTCTGCTGGTAAATCTTCGGCGTTAATCGTTTGAACTACATTTTGTAACATCAGTAGATACCTCTGAATTTCTTTCTAGTCTGTCCCAATATTCAGTCAATTTTCTGCCCAGTTGCATCCGCTCTTAAATTTGATTCAAACTAATTTTTGCTGGCACTATTTCAATTTTATAACTTCCGCAAGAAAACCGATTTTCTTTAAACAATACTTTCAGCCAAATGAAAAATACTTGATTTGTAGCTTCTTGGGTTGATAAACGAAACTCAACTTCCGATAAATGACGAAATATTGTTTGCACAATCGTGGTTTTAACACGAACGCCACTAATTTTAGATTGTTTGATTAGAGGCCGATCCTCGTTTCTTTTTTCCCCGGCTGAGCCTGGGAATGAGATGGATACTGTTATCTAAAAAGTAGTCTACCACTTAGTAGTATCCCAATTAGGATATTTTTTTGTGCCTACCTAAAGAAAACCGATTTCTCATGCGTTATTACGATGTGTTTTTTAGTGTTACTAGAGTAGTCTATCTTAAAAAAGTTATTTTACCAACTTTAGGTTGTCACATTCTTTAAATCTATCTTTCGGAATAGTATGTGACATCTGAAGTGACATTAGATATTAGTACCTACTGAACTATTTAACATACTAACTCATAATTAATCGCTTTTCGATCTTTGGGGTAAAAAGCGCATTTTGGCGATAGCAAACCCTTATCCAGCAAGCATTTGGGCAAATTAATTAACTTCTCGTGCTGTAACCCATCATGCTTTTTTGTAACATTATAAACATTTTCGATCGCAAACTCTAAAGACCAGTCAAGATAAGGTTAAGCCAGCAAAAACCGGGTTTCTTGTTCGATCGGGCTACTGTTTATGCCCCAATCTTCTCCAAGAAACCCGGTTTATAGATCCTCAATCTTTATTTACAAACAGGCTGTAAGTACAGTGGTAGAGCTGCTGTATTTAGAAATCGATCTGCCATTTAGTCAGATCGGAAAAGTCTAACGTTTTACCCACAGTAGACCCGTCATAAACCAAGTCAGTCAGCATATAGGAAGTTTCTCCATTATATATTCCATCGGTATCGCTGGCTTTGACGTCACCATTACTCAGCAACTCCCATTTATCCATAAATTTAACTATTCGGGTCATGAAGTCTCGGTCTGTTTTGGATTGATAGATTAAGTGAAAACACTGATCGTCAACCACTATACCAGTAGAGTGCCAATAACTATTTACGCTCATTGCCCGTGCTTTAAGCGTACCGCCTGCGACCATCTCCAACTCCTCTTCACCGAGTTCGTAGTCATCAAATTCGTCGGAGTTGAGTTGTGTTTTCTGTAATGCCCAGCCCATCGCAACTTGCAGATCCGAGGCGCTAAACTCATAGCCTTTTTCGGCGGCGATTTCAAAAAAAGCTTGCGGATTTGCAGCAGTTTCTAGTTGGGATTTGAGTTCCTCATCCCGATCGATCTCCATACAAAAATTGTAAATAGCCTGTTGAGTTTTAACAAAATGGAACTCTTCGGGCGGCAAGTCTTCTGCATTAATCGGTTGGATTGGCTCTTGGAACATAATTATTCATCCTTAAATATTGTTGAAGTGGTTTATCAGAAGGATATTGGCAGTTACACCCTTCATGTTGATTAATAATAATCTGCTAAAGTTTGTGACTACTTTGGGTTTCGCTCTATCTACTAATTAATTGTACATATAGATAGATAAAGATTTAATAAAGCTGAGCTAAATTTAGATAAAAATACTATAAAATTTTTATCTAAATTTTTGGTAGATTTCAGCTTATTTTTACATATACTCTTCTCACCTAACGATAACCGGAAATTTTAGCAAGAAAGTTACTAACCCTTCCAAAGCAACCAATTCTACTGAAAATTTTCTTACCCGACTCGACGGAATTGTTTGCTATTGGGAATCTTCTACGTGAAATTTCGTAACTTTTTACTCAATTTATGAAATTTTCTCATAACCTTAATTAGCAGTTACACAATAACACGCAAGGCAGCACTTCTGGATATGCCAGCCGAAGCAGCTGGTAGCCAATTCCAGAAGTCCCTTGAAAGAAACTCGGTGTAAATACAGAGTTGGGCAACTTAGGAAAAAGATAGCCTCCGGCTTGTTCTGCCCGACGCACAGCCCAGGCGGCCCTTTTTTCGGCAACCGCGAGCAATTCGGGGCGAGACAGCGTTTCGGCAGCAAAGAGCAGCATTTCTATACGTCCGAAATTACCGCAGCAGAGACAATCCACATCTTGTAACGTATGTTTTTGCGTTGTCTGTAAACTTACCTGCACATCTCCATCAATTTCATCTGTCTTTAAAATTGACAAACCACCCAAACGGGCTAACCCAATTCCAGTCGCCCCATGACACCAGCTAACCATAAATCCTGGTTCGCCGTTTTGTTGGGCAAAAGCTCGCAAATCGGGCCAATTGGCCGCAACGGCAGAAAAGACACTGTTTTCGTAGGCAATACCTTCCCTAGCTGCATCTAAATAAGCTGGATCTTGGGTAACTGCGTAAAGTCGCAACAGAGCATAGGCAATCCCAGCCGTACCGTGAGAAAAACCGGTATACTGCTTCTGGCCCAAAATTTTCCATGCTTTCGGCTTACCGTTAACGCTAGTGCGATGTGCCAGTAAATGCTGACCGCAAATTATCGCTTTATCTAAAACTCCGGAATCTTTTGTTTCTGAGTGTAGCGCCAACAATCCCAAAATTGCTCCAGCCGCACCGCCAATAATATCAAACTGTTTGTCAGATGCGATGATTTCGGGTGTAATTAAATTAGCAATACCCAAAGCATCTTCTACAAGTGTTGGTTCTTTCAAGAAACGACTGGTCATAACTAAGGTGTAGATAATAGAAGCCAGACCTGTCGCTCCGCCGATGCCACGCCGCACAAATCGGCGGGTAGACTCAAAATCGGCAGTTTGCAAAAATTTGCGGATTGACAGCAACGCTCCCAACGCTAAATCTCGAAATTGGCTAGTTTGCCTGACATAATCTAGGGCTGATAAAAATAAGGCGATACCGCCATTGCCGTTATAAAAATCTTCGGGCAAAGGCATTAGTTGAAAGCGTTCTACATCGGGAATATAGGCAAAGCTAATCCACTTGACGCTGCCATCTGCACCCCAGATTGCCCGTGCTTGAATTTCGGTGGCGATGCGGGTCGCTTCTTGCAGTAATTGTGTTTTGGTTAGCGGGCTAATTTGTGAATATTCAGCTTGATTGATAGATGGGTTATTTTCGGTGACGGCTTTTCGCGCTAACCTGGCATAAAAAGAACCTTTGATAATTTCGATTTGTTGAGTTAAATCTGTCTCATTTAAGTTTTGCAGTAGATTGACAACATCTTGATAGCTGGGTGCTTTAAAATAATCTTCGATCGGTCGATCTAACCCAACAGTGATAGCTTTACTGTTAGTGTAAGCGGCAAAATAGGGAATATCCAATTGTTCCATCGCTTTGACTTCTGCATGGAAAATCGGCCAAGCATCAGGCTTTTGGGTCGCGACGAGAAAAGCGCGGGCTAAGACTTCCAGTTCGATGCTGCGATCGATTCCATTGCGAAGGAATTGGGGGGCGAGACTTTTTTGCAAAATTGACCCATAAATCCTGGTAGCGCGGAAGATAAATCTAACCCGCTGATTTTGCAATATTTCTAGAGGGCTATCTGGTGCTAGCAGCAGTTTTCGCTTTTCTATTAAAAAACGATACATTTGTGCAAAACCGGTTACTATGCGATCGAGATAGCGATCGGGCGATAAGGGAATTCCATTCAAAGTCGCTACATTGCTAGGAATTGGCTTCCCAGGTTCGGGATCGAAGCTGCCTAATGCGCTATTATCGTAGGCAATGCGGTTATTTTTGGTAAACTCCCAATGGGGTAACAATCCCGTGCGTAAAACTGAATCGGAAAATTGTAAATTTACAGATGTGTCAGCTTCAGTTTGTTCTGCTAAATCGACCATAAGATTTACTTCTTGGTGCATGATGCTTTCCATATCGATCAGCACCAAATGTTCGCCGTTAGCGATTAAATTTTCGCGGTGACAATCAACTACTCTGAGTGCATACAGCAGCGCTAATAACATTCCCGATCGCTGATAAAAACGTTGGGCTGCTGCTTCATCTTCACAGGGCAAATGTTCTACGTATTCAACCCAACCGTAAGTTTGCCGATCGCACACTTTTAAAACTTTAAATTGTAAAGGAATACCCTGCTGATTGCACCAAGTTAAAAATTGAGTATATGCCGCTTCTACACCTAATCCCTTGGGTTTGTAAACTAGCTTTAATCCGGATTCAAAAGTAAGTGCAATCACTGTGTACCCGGAATTATGCGGATCGGATAATGAAGGTTTGATGTCGATCGCTTTGCCCAAATAGTTATGTGCAGATGGGAACTGTTTGTGTGCTGAGTGAGAATTCTCCCCTATCCGTATGCTCGTCTGTTCCTCTGCTCCCGCAGGCGAGACGCCTGCGCTACCAGGCGAGACGCCTGCGCTACCAGGCGAGACGCCTGCGCTACCAGGCGAGACGCCTGCGCTACTAGGCGAGACGCCTGCGCTACTAGGCGAGACGCCTGCGCTACTAGGCGAGACGCCTGCGCTACTAGGCGAGACG
>NZ_JBHFNU010000113.1:0-8425 GCF_041929145.1 Aerosakkonema sp. BLCC-F183
GCATTTATTCTGGTCTCAGTTGCATCTATTCTGGGTCAGTTGCATTTATTCTGGTTCCTTCCCCTTTTCAGTTGCACCATAATCTGGGTCTCAATCTCTCTTGATTGCAGGTCTCACTGTTTATGTTTGCGGGTCGCTACATCTATCAAGCTCGATGGGAAAAATAAAACACTATAGGGTTGCCATGATGATATCTCGGCTCAATGCCATTAAACTTTGTAAAACACATTTTAACTTTCTTCCGTATTGATTTTTCCTTGTTGCATCGCTCTTGCTAGTCCCTCTTCCATCAAAGCTTAACACACAAGTCCTTTGATTTGTCAATAGGCGATATTAAAAGTTAACAAAACGCTGAAATTAGCTCTCTCATAAAGTGGGGTTCAATGGTGGAAAAATCGTGGAAAATTACTGGGAATTTAGTGGAAAATTGGAAATTTTTATCACAGGTTTTGGGGTTATTTTTCCCACTATTCTCCCATTAGCTGACCACTTCTTTCCCACTACTTTCGCTCAAAATAGCGGCGCTCATCAAAATTTATTTCCATTGCCAAAGAACCATCACCAGATGTATTTGGTAAAAAATTAAATTTAATTCCGGACACTCACTCCGGATTTGCCAGAAGGCTATTCCTAGCAGGTTGGTAAATTGGTCGCTCGAATCAGTTTGATAACCAAAAATTTAATTTTGTCAAGTCAGATCGGGGCAACAACTGGTGTCATGTTTTAAGGAAAGCCAAGCCAAAGCTCACAAAAAGTCTACCTCAAAAAAACAGCGCATCGACCCTCGCCTCAGCGTCTGGGATTTGGGCTATTGGGATAAGAGTTGGGATGACCCTACCTGCGAACAACACTGGAAAGGGGCGTCAAATTATCAAGATTTCTGGAGCTTAGATAAAGCTATCAACCGCGCTATTGAACTTAACTTGATGCAAGCGTCAGAAGTACAAAAGGTGAAACGGTTTTGCTTGAAAAATGGCGAGTATACTGTCGGTGATAGTACTTCGGCTGGCTGGTTAATCGAACGGTTTAATGATATTAATCCGACTTTTCCTTATCCATTAAAACCGCTGTGGATGCTGATTGATTTAGGTGATGATGAGCGGTTGTGGTTAGAAGATTTAGACCCAGATAATTTGCTTTTTGAACGGGATATTCCTAGTATTTTTTCTCACCGAAAGATTCAGCAATTACAACTAGAGGACAAAATTATTGTTGACCGGATGACTTTACCTAAGTTATTGAGTTTAGTTATGCCTTCTTCTAGTTGGACTGACTTGCGCTATCAGGAAATCTGGCTTCAATGTATTTTTGAACATGGGACGCTGTATACCTATAGAAGCGAGCATGGCCGGCGTATCCAAATCGCTCGTAGGATGACTGAACTGGAAGAAGCTGATTATAATGATTATGATGATTATAATGATGATTATAATAATGATTATGATGATGATTATTACGAAGAAGAAAAATTAAATTGGGATTCTGATAAATATTATGCAGATAATGAAGATGACGAGCCAGAGGAATTAGATTGACATTCTGAGGGTAAACCTGATAACTAATCCGGTTATACTTTAAGTATTATTAAACTTTAAAGTTTCGCTTTAATTTGGAAAATAAGTGATTAATAAGCGAATAAAACTGAGAAAAACTTGGTGAAATTTGAGGTATACATAACAACAGAGTTATGAATTTTTGATATATTCCTCACTATTCAATCAAAAATTATTGGACTTTTGTAAATTGCGTACTTATACCAATTTAAGGTGAGTTCGACGGAGGCTGAAACACTTATTCCTTCGTTGACTGAAAGCTCGACTCTCTCGTCGTAAAACCCAAAATTTATGTTTTCATCGAACTCACGTTACTTTAGGCAGCAATATCCTCGATCGGAGGATGGTTGCGAATTGCGATCGCATTCCCATATCCGTCGCTCAAATCAGCCCAAATCGGTGAGAAATAGCGGTTATGATGTTCAATAACTTTACTGACATCAGTAAGCACTTCCACCTCGTCATAAAAGTTGCCAGCTTTCCGGTATGCAGTCGGTGTGAGATTTACGCTTCCCTTGAAAGTCAGCAAACCATCAACTACACCTAATTTTTGGTGTGGTAAATCTCCCCAATTGGAACTAGAAGGCTGAACAAGTTTGATAGTCAAATTTTGTGCTTCATTTTGATAGTCTTGCAATTCACGCCTGAGTGAAAATTGGTCTGATGATAATGAAACAATTCCTCTGATGGGAATGCGACGTGCTTTTAGTTTTAAAGCACCAAGAAATTGCGGACTGATCCCAAAGGTGATGAAATGGAAAAAGCGCTGTGCTAGATCCAAAGCATCTAATAAGCCTGTGCAAGGTGAATATTCGGGAGTGTGTTGCCTTACTTTATAGGCTATCTCAGCCAGGTTTTGACAATGTTGAAAAATGTTGTCAATGTCATTAATGTAAAGCTGCTGTTTGCGGAAATGGGAACGAATTAAACTATACTGTTCTACTTCCCAGTTGGCATCAACAAGATAGCGAACGCCACAAAATGGGCATTGAATCTTTTGCTTTTCTTGGCGAGGAATATGGGTAAAGATAGCAAGGCATTTTTGACAATGTGCTTTTCCTGGTTGAAATTGCCTCAAGCTTAAGATGTCGAGGCTGGGTGGAAATACATTGATATTCGGTGCGATGTAGGTCATGTTTTTATCCTTATTTAGGTTGAGAATTGGTATTAGATTGTAAATTTTGGTTGAGTTGAGCCATGAACTGTTCTATGCCTGGTATTAATGGTTGATACCATTCAGGTTGTTCTTTTGGATTGTTAGGTTTGGGTTTTTGAGAGGAATTTAAGGTCATAAATTAACCTTTGATGGTGGCAGCTGGTGAATGGGAACTATTTAAACGATATGGGAAATTTTTAGGAAGTGTTAAATGTGTGCGAAAAATCTCAATTACTCACAAAATTAATGGGTTATATTTGTTTGTCTGGAAAAGCTGAATAGCTCACAAAATTAATGGGTTATATTCGTTTGTGCGGAAAAGCTCACAAAATGGTAATTTAACAAAATTGCTATATGATGAATAACATGAATAAAGAAGATTTCACGAAAGCAGACGAAAGCTTGACACCTCAAAAAAGGAAA
Organism: Aerosakkonema sp. BLCC-F183; assembly: GCF_041929145.1. Classification (NCBI taxonomy): domain Bacteria; kingdom Bacillati; phylum Cyanobacteriota; class Cyanophyceae; order Aerosakkonematales; family Aerosakkonemataceae; genus Aerosakkonema; species Aerosakkonema sp. BLCC-F183. The sequence continues at coordinate 3,133 of NZ_JBHFNU010000113.1, forward strand.
GTGTTAAAAGCTTTTCTAGCTGGGGAAACAGAGGAAGCGATCGCTAAACTTATCAAGGTTACTGATTCATCAACTGTAAGACGCCATATTACGGAGACGTGCGCCAAATTTGGTATCACTAATAAAGATGGCGAACATTTTCGTCTGCGTCAGGATTTAGTTGAACTGTTTGTCAAATACAAACCTGACTGGGTAAATCCTGAAGTTATCAATAAATACCTTGGTGAAAACTTACCAATGATAGAATTAGAATTACCGGAAGGAGCAGTAAGTTTGGATTCTCCTTTTTATGTAGAGCGTTCCTCTATTGAATCCCGCTGCTATGAAGAAATTGCTCAACCAGGAGCGTTAATTCGCATTAAAGCACCTAAACAGATGGGAAAAACTTCACTGCTGAATAGAATTTTAGATAAAGCAGCGAAACAGGGCGATAATGCTACGCATTGCTGTCGCGAACGCACAATTTCTTTAAACCTGTTAGAAGCAGATGGAACCGTTTTAAGCAGTTTAGAAAAATTCTTACGCTGGTTTTGCGCTAGGGTTAGCGGAAAATTAGAACTCGCCAATCAATTAAATGAGTATTGGGATGAAGATTTGAGTGGCAATTCTAATTGCACTGCTTATTTTGAAGAATATTTATTATCTGAAATAGATACTCCCCTTACTTTGGGCTTAGATGAAGTAGATCGAGTTTTTCCCTATCCCCAAATTTATGAAGATTTTTTTGGATTGCTGCGAACTTGGCATGAATATGGCAAGAAGCCGGGTATATGGAAAAAATTGCGACTGGTGATGGCATATTCGACAGAAGTTTATATTCCATTAAATATTAATCGCTCACCGTTTAACGTAGGTTTAGAAGTTAAGCTACCAGAGTTTAACTTAGAGCAAGTTCAAGATTTAGCCAAACGTCATCGACTTGACTGGAAAACGGGTAAAGAAGCTCAACAATTAATAGATCTGGTGGGTGGACATCCTTATTTAGTGCGATTAGCTCTTTATCGATTAGCGCGAGAAAATGTCACCTTAGAACAACTATTAAAAGATGCTCCTACAGAATCGGGAATTTATAGCGCTCATCTGCGTGGACATTTGGAAAGGCTGGAAAACGATCGGGAATTAGTAGATGCGATTAAACAAGTGGTTAGTATAAATGAACCAGTACGATTAAAAGAAAAACAGACATTTAAATTAGACAGTATGGGATTGATAAAAAGGCTAGGTAATGATGCGATTCCTAGTTGTGAATTGTATCGTCGGTATTTTTGCGATCGCTTAGAGGTAAGCTAAAATAATGAACGCCAAAAATCAACCAATTTATAGATATCAAGTTGGGGGAAGTTTACCTCCTGATTCCCCTACTTATGTTGTTCGCCAAGCTGACGCAGAATTGTATGAAAAGTTAAAAGCTGGTGAGTTTTGTTATGTACTGAATTCTCGCCAAATGGGTAAGTCTAGCTTGTGCCTAAAAACGATGCAAAGGCTACAAGCAGAAAATCTAAGCTGTGTAGCGATCGACTTAACAGAAATTGGCAGTCAAGATGTTACCCCAGAAAAGTGGTATAAGGGATTGGTAAGCGCTTTAGTCAGGGGGTTCAACCTTTCCAAAAAGTTTAACTGGCGCAGTTGGTGGCGCGAACAAGAGGATTTATCTACAGTTCAGCGATTGAGTTTGTTTATTGAAGAAGTTCTGTTAGTAGAAGTAGACAGTGAGAAATTATTTATTTTTGTCGATGAGATTGATAATGTTATTAGCTTGAATTTCTATTTAGATGATTTTTTTGCACTGATTCGCTCGTGCTGGAATAAACAAGCGATCGATCCGCAGTACAAACGTCTTGCTTTTGCGTTGTTTGGAGTGGCAACTCCTTCAGATTTGATTCAAGATAAAACCAAAACACCGTTTAATATTGGCAAGGCAATTGAACTGAGAGGTTTCGAGGAACAGGAAGCACAACCCTTAGCTAAAGGACTGGAGGCGAAAGCAGATAACTCCCAGGAAGTTTTGAGAAAAATATTACAATGGACTGGCGGACAACCTTTTCTGACTCAAAAGCTTTGTCAATTGGTGGTTAGTTCTAATGTTTCAATTCCTGCTGGTAGTGAATCTGAAAGAATTGAAAGTTTAGTGAAATCGCGAGTAATTGATAATTGGGAATCTCAAGATGAGCAGAATCATTTTGGCACAATTAGAGATCGCATTCTCATCAACGAACAACGTGCCAGCAGACTGTTAGGACTTTATCAACAAATCTTGCAGCAGGGAGAACTTACCGCTGATGACAGTTCCGAACAAATGTATTTACGGCTGTCGGGTTTGGTAGTAAAACAAAATGGCAAATTAAAAGTTTATAACCAAATTTATCAGAATGTTTTTGAGCAAAATTGGGTGAATCAGCAATTAGCTAATCTGCGCCCTTATAGTGAAGCGATTACTGCTTGGTTAACTTCTAACCGTCAGGATGAATCGCGACTGTTACGAGGGCAAGCATTGCAAGACGCCTTGGGGTGGAAACTTGGTAAAAGCTTGAGCGTTGATGATTATGATTTTATCACTGCTAGTCAACAATTAGACAGGCGAGAACTGCAAAGCGAGTTAGAGGCACAAAGGCAAGCTAATCAAATTTTAGAAGCTGCACGTCAAGAAGCTAAGGAAGGCACACGAATAGCACGGGAAGGCATTAAAGCGTTGCAACTTTTTGATGCTGGAAACGAAGAAATAGAAAGTTTACTGTTAGCTATACAGGCAGGACAAGACTTACAAAAATGGATGCAAGATGGTCGTCAATTGAAAGATTATCCCGCTAGTAGCCCGCTATTAGCCTTACAGGTAATCCTTGATAATATACGAGAGCGTAATCAATTTAATAGCCATAAATATGGCAAAAAGACTATAAGTTTTAGCCCAAATTGGGAGTATGTAGCTATAGCCTCAGAAGTCTTCCGTCCTGACTTCACTGCTACGGTAAAGATATTGGAATTATTTGGCGACAAAATAACCACATTCAAAGCAGATGAGCGTCCAGGGAACCAGGTAACAATAATCGAATTTAGCCCTGATGCTAAACTTATTGCTACAGGCTTCTCTAACGGTACGGTAAAACTGTGGGATTTATGTGGAAATCAAATATCCGAAATCAGTTTAACTGGATTGCAAGACATAAAATTTTGCTCCAATGGCGTGTATCTTTTTATTCACTATTCAAGCCAAACAACGCTGTGGGACTTATCAGGAAACCAGATAGCTAAATTTTTAGGCCGAGAGGAAGATATTTATGACGTAAGCTTCAGTCCCAATGGTAAGTACATTGCTACTGTCTCAATTAATAATACAATTAGAGTTTTGGATTTATTGGGGAACCAGATATCACAATGGAAGGGGTCGGATGAAAATGAAGAACTATATAATATTACTTTTAGTCCAGATGTTAAGTATATAGCAGCTGCCTCAACTGCCGGGATCGTTAGACTGTGGGACTTATCAGGAAACCTAATAGCTGAAACTCAAAAGAGAGGTTTGGCTGACATTAGTTTTAGCCCCAATGGACAACACTTAATCACATATAACTACACTGCATATCTGTGGGATTTATCTGGAAAGCTAATAGGTGAATTAGACAAGCCTCGAACTTATTTCGATATAGATGCCAGTTTTAGTCCCGATAGTAAGTATATAGCTACTGCCTCCGATGACTCGACAGTACTGTGGAACTTATCTGGGAAGCAGATAGAACAATTTACTGGGCATTACATCAGTTTTAGCCCAAATAGTGAGTACATAGCCGTTGCTTCAAATAAAGGGATTACAAGCATTTGGGATTTATCTGAAAAAGAAATTACTAAATTTATAGGGCATCAGGGTCACTTAAATTGTGTTAACTTTAGCCCGGATGGTAAATACATTGCCACTGCCTCAGATGACGGCACGGCAAGACTTTGGGATTTATCTGGAAACATAGTAGCTAAATTTATTGGACATTGTGATAAGGTAACGAACGTCAGTTTTAGTCCCAACAGTGACTACATCGCTACTGTTTCAGATGATTGTACTGATTACAATACTGTACGCCTGTGGGAATTCTCTGGTAAGCAGATAGCCGAATTTAAGAGAGAAGGGATATTGAGTATCAGCTTTAGCTCGGATGGTAAACAGATCGCAATTGCTTTATATAACAGCCGTGTAGAGATTTGGGACTTACTAGGAAATAAGATAGAACAATTTTTTGAAGTAGATCAGAACGAGGTAGAGAGCGCCTATTTTAGCCCTAATGGACAGTACGTAGCCACTGTCTCAGATGATCGCAGCATAGAACTTTGGCAATTATCCGGGCATGGGTTAATAAAATTTATTCCCTATCGAAGCGGGGTAACAAGTGTCAGCTTTAGCCCTGATGGACAGTACATTGCTATTGGCTCAAGTGACTGCAAGGCAAGGCTGTGGGACTTATCTGGAAACCTAATAGCCGAATTTTCCGGGCATCTAGAAGTGGTAACAAGCGTCAGTTTTAGTCCTGATGGACAGCGTATTGCCACAACCTCTTATGACGGTACTATAAGGTTGTGGAGCCTATCTGGAAGCCAGATAGCCGAATTTCGCGATGGAGGGAACTGGATTAACTGTGCTACTTTTAGTCCCGATGGTAAATATCTCGCCAGCGCTTCAGATGACGGCACTGCAAGATTATGGCGAGTAGAAACATTAGACGAACTACTCGCTAGAGGTTGCGAATGGCTCAAATATTACTTTGCCAGCCATCCCGAAACGCTCCAACAATTAAAAGTATGCCAAAGAAGTCAGTAATTTAGCACTTATCCTGACATTGCCTTATCCTATTGGCAACGATCGCGATAGCCGCAGGCGCGGCGACAGCAGGAGCCGTTCGCACTTCCACTTCCTCACCCACTCACACGCCTCCAAAAAGCCGATCGCCTTATCTCAAGGAAAGCGCCAACAGCCAAGAAGATCGCACTTGGGCGGTTGCTATTGAGTACCCCGAAGACAGGGAAACAGGATTTATAATCCAAAACGTGAGGAGAACTTCAGCCAGACAAAAGATAGAAAAGGTTCCCTCGCTTTTGCCAAGATTGTAAAGCCGGATCTTTTCTTTTGCTCCAATCTTTAAAATAATCTTCCCCTTTGAGAGATGCTTCCTCAATTGATGACTCACTAACACCAAGTCTTGAAGCTAGTTGCGCTAGAGTTTGAGGCGGCGGTTTGATTGGCGATGATGGAAACGGATACGTTTGAGATTTCCCTCCCCTTCGCTGCTTAATTGATGTTACTTCTTCCTCC